>JAJPXK010000128.1 GCA_021205485.1 Clostridia bacterium
GTATAATATTTATAAATAAAATAAAAAAGGAGTTTTTAAAATGAAACTTTTAAAAAAGATTTTGCTGCCCGCGCTCGCGGCGGTAACGGCGGCAGCTTGCGTTGCCCTTGCTGCCTGCGGCGAGACAAACCCCGACGCCAACCTTACCGAAGACCAATACGTTGTTTATGTTTATCTTGACGACGGCGAAACTCCCGTTAAAGGAGTAGTTTTTAATTTATGCTACAATACAAACAGTACGCAAAGTACCTGTTCGATAAACTCATACACCACCGACAGCGACGGCAGAGTGCTTTTTGATATGACTGAAATAACCTATGTGGATTCGCCTGTAATACACATTAAGACGACAACCGATACTGACGCCGAACCCGATGAAAACGGCGACTATCCCGTTGTTTATCAAGGCATTCCCGACGGCTACGGCCTGCCCGCAAATGCGTCAAAGCAAACTCTCAACGGCAACGCCTCTTACGACGACGCATGGACTTTGACCGAACAGGTAACCACGCTTGTACTTACAAAATCTTAAAAAATACAATTTAAAAGCCTTCCTTGTTATTTAAGGAAGGCTTTTATTATGCCTTTGTTACATCGCTAAAATTTTGTCCACTTCTTCGTAAAGGCTTTCCTTAGACATAGAGCCTTCGGTCATATACTGAATAACACCGTCGCTGTCAAGTATGGCCGTTATAGGGTAGCCGTTTGAGCCGCCAAGCTCAAGGAAGTACTGCGTATCTTCGGTATCTATCGTCCACGTAACCGATTCATAGAAGTCAGTCCATTTTTTATCTTTTGTTATATAATCCTCTATATAGTAATTGCCCGATTTCTTTACGGTAAGGGCTTCGTTGCGGTACGAGTCATTGCCCGCGTGTATAACCACCACCGAAACCTTGTCGGAATAATTTTCGTCTGTAGCCAGTTCGCCGAAGTGAGGCAACTCCTCCTCGCAGCCGCTGCAGCCTATATACCAGAAATTAAGTATAACTATTTTGCCGTCGTCCAGATCGTCCTGAAGCGTATATGTATCGTCATCTTCGCCGAAAAACTTCTGCGAAGTAAAATCGTGATATTGTTCGCCTACAGAATAAACATATTCGGCCTCTACGTCCTCTGCGATAAAGTTATAGTAAACCAGTGCCGCCGCGAGGACTATCAGGGCGAGTATCCATGCGCATATCTCCAGAACCTTGTTGCGTTTCTTCTGATAAGCAATAGTCTTATGATATGCCTTCTTTTTGGCCTTGATTTCGGCCTTTGACGGCGTTAAAGCCATTTCTTCGTCTGTTCGTCCGTCCGCCGCGATTTCAGCCGTCACAGCCTCGTTTTCGGCGTCAGCATTTGTTTCAGATTCAGGTTCGCCGAATATAGAGAGCTGTTCGTCTCCGTTGTCGGCAGTTTCCGAAGCGGAGTCTTCCGCGAAAGCCTGTCCGTCCGCCGCGACATATTCACCTTTGCCCTTTGACAAGGTAAGGGCGAACGTACCGTCCTTCCTCTGCAGATATATCATAGCGGCGCGGTCCTTTGCGGCCTCCTGCACATACTGCAGGGCGAACGCGCGGTTGATAAACTTTTTATTTCCGCCGGCGAATCTTACCTGCCATACGCCGTTTTTATTGAATACATAAAATATCCTTATACGGCTGTCTGCCTCGGCCTCAACGTTTGGATGTTCGGCAGCTTCCGCAGTTTGTACATTCAAAACCGCCTTATCTGCCGCGGCATTTTCTTTAGCCGTATTTTCTGTTGCTACATTTTCAGAAGTTACGTTTGCGTTGCCGCCCGCAGCGATGGCGATCGTTCCGCCGTTTGCCGTACTGCTTGCGAGAAGGGAGGCAAGCGCCACCTTTTCGCCCGAAGCGTCCTCTCCTCCTTCTTCTATTGCGTTAGGATGAAGGAATATCTTGCTGCCCTTCCAGCTTATGGCGTGCGTAGGGCAGACCTTTAAGCAGTCGCCGCAGTTTATGCACTCATGGTCGCCTACGTGTTTTATATCCATTTTACAGGTCTGTATGCACAGCCCGCAATCCACGCATTTTTGCTTGTCGAGCTTTATGCCTATCATCGCCACGCGGCAGAAAAAGCTGTATATGGCGCCGAGCGGACAAATAAAACGGCAGAAAAGCCTGTAAATAAATATACAGCCCGTTACGATAAGAACCATCAGGCAGAACTTCCACACAAACACGGCGCCGAGCATCTCCCATGTGGTAGAGGCCGTAGAAGGGTTGGCGAGCAGAGATATCGCCCCCTCTATAACGCCGAACGGGCAAAGATATTTGCAAAACGCCGGTACTGTAGTTGAATAAGCTATAGGTATTAAAATGACAAAGGCTACTAAAATTACATATTTTAAATACGAAAGCACCCTTGTAACTTTATTCTTTTTAAGCTTAGGCGATTTTATCTTATAAAGCAGGTCCTGCAACAGCCCGAAAGGGCATAAAAAACCGCAGATGGTCCTGCCTAAAATAAGGCCGAATAAAATAAGTATGCCTAATACATAAAACGGGGCCCTGGTATCTGAATTGGCGAGGGCGTTTTGCAGAGAGCCGAGCGGACACGAACCTACAGCCCCGGGGCAGGAATAACAGTTAAACCCTGGCACGCAGACATACTTTGAATTTCCCTTATATATGTTGCCGGATACAAACCCCTTGATATTTGCGTTATACAAAAGGGCGGCGTATACCTGTATAAGTCTTCTCTTGGTAGGCTTGTGCCTTACAAACCAATCTTTTATTTTACCGAAAAACTTTTTCATATTACGTCAACCCTATACATTCATAGCAAAGCGCCGCGGCCTTCTGAAAAACGCCTTCCGCGCCCCCGTTTGATACGCCTAAAATTATGAAAACCACCGCGACGACAAACAAAACGGTGCGTACTATCCACAAAGTAATGTCGCTTTCTGCGGCTGCGACCGCGGAATAATACATGCGTTGCAGCTTGTTATAAGAAGGGTCAACCTTTCTGCCGAGGGCCACCAGTCTTTTAACGTGCGGAAGCTGCTGCTTCGCGCCCCAGCCCTCATAAATTACGGCGCCTATGCAGAGGGCGAAAGCGCTGATAACGTACGGAGAAATTTTTATAACGCAGGCGATAATCAGGCTGTTGCTGTCATTTTCGTCTGCGACGTTAAAATTATCCGCGTCCAGAAGATACGAAAGTCCCGCAATGGCAAATATAGCGCAAAAGGCCGCAACAACGCCCCACAATATCTTTAAAACGCGGGTGTATTCGGCCACCTTCGCGGCGTCCTCCAAAAGGTCGCCCTCGGCCTTTACGGGAAGCTTCTTTTTTAAGCGGTATAAAGAATATCTTACGTCCTGCCCGTACTTCTTTTTGCCCTTCGGGGGGAAAACTTCATACAGCACAAGGCCTATCAGAACGGCGGCAATCCACAGCCAGATTATAACCGAAATTTCGCCAAGGCGTTCGGCTGCTACGGCCCGCGTAAAGTTGCCTTTGCCGCCGCCTCCGCCGAAGTATATGTCGCACGCCTCGTATATAAACGAGGCCGCCAGAGCCGCGGTGATAAGGCTGAATATTATATTATATATAAGGCGGATGACGCGCCCTGCCTTTTCGGCCATTTTTCACTCTCCGTTCAATAAATTATAATAGAATTATTATACCAACACACGGCCGAATAGTCAAGAAATTTATTATAAAGGTAATTTATAAGGGATATTTAATATATTCAGCATAGTTTACGCGTTTGCTTGACCTTTTGATAAAAAAACTTTATTATAAATATAGTTAATACATAAGGATTGCATAAGATATGGAAAAGTCCGTCTACGACAAATACACCGCGATTTTAAAAGCCGAACTTCTGCCCGCGATGGGCTGCACCGAACCTATCGCGGTGGCGTACGCCGCCGCCCTGGCGAGGGCTACCCTTGAAGCTATACCCGAAAAGGTTGAAATATGCGTCAGCGGCAATATACTTAAAAACGTAAAGAGCGTAATAGTGCCTAACACAGGCGGCATGAGGGGCGTGGTAAGCGCCGCCGCCGCGGGCATTGTAGCGGGCGACGAAACAAAGCGGCTGCAGGTGCTTTCTGCCGTTGCGGAAAGCCAATATAAAGATATAGAAAATTACATAAAAAACGCCGAATTTACGGTAATCAAGTCAAATTCGGGCTGTATCTTCGATATAGGCGTGACCGTTTGCAATAAAGAACACAGCGCGTACGTCCGCATAGCCGAAAGGCACACCAACGTTGTTCACGTAGAAAAGGACGGCCAGGCCATTATAGACAAATCCGCGGGCGAAGGCAAAGACGAAAACAAGTCGGCGATGTCGGTCAAGGAAATAGTTGAATACGCCGACACCGTGGATATAAAGGAAATCGAAGAGGTTGTTTCCAGGCAGATAGAGTATAACTCAGCGATATCCGCCGAGGGTCTTAAAAACGACTACGGCGCCAGGATAGGCAAAATACTGCTGGCGAGCTTCGGCGACGGCGTTCACAACAAAGCCAAAGCCGCCGCGGCGGCGGGAAGCGACGCGAGAATGAACGGCTGCTCTCTGCCCGTAGTTATAGTATCGGGAAGCGGCAACCAGGGGATAACGGCCTCTATGCCCGTAATTGTTTACGCCGAAAGCCTTGGCTCTTCAAGGGAACAGCTTTTGCGGGCGGTGGCCCTCTCTGACCTTGTAACAGTACATTTAAAGTCGGATATAGGGAGCCTTTCGGCCTACTGCGGAGCTGTAAGCGCGGGCTGCGGGGCCGCCGCGGGAATCTGCTATCTGCACGGCGGAAGGTATGACGAGATTGCGCATACCCTTGTGAACGCACTCGCCATAGATTCGGGCGTAATATGCGACGGGGCGAAATCGAGCTGCGCCGCGAAGATAGCATCCAGCGTGGAAGCGGGGCTTTTAGGCTTTGAAATGTATCGCAACGGCAGCCAGTTTTACGGCGGCGACGGCATTTTGGAAAAAGGCGTGGAGAATACCATACACAACGTAGGCGACCTCGCCCGCATCGGCATGCGCGAAACCGACGAAGAAATTATAAAGATAATGATTAAGAATATATAAGACGCGGCAAGGCGAATCTGAAAATTACGAGCCTCGCCCCTCAAGGGGAAGGCAAGGGAGTGTCGCCCTGCTGTGCCGGTCGCCCGTTCGGGCGAGGTCCTTCGACTACGCTCAGGACGACATACTACTACGTCATTGCGAGCGTAGCGTGGCAATGACATTTACTTTTCGGCCGTTTACTCTTTCGTCTTCAGCAGAAACCAGATAACCTGAAAAGCCCGTGCATAACAATGCGCGGGCTTCAGATTTTTTACACAGATTAATTCAGTTCGTCCTCTTCCGAAACGTAAAAGTCAAAAACTTCCTGCAAAAGATTCTCGTCCTCTATAGGCTTCCTTTTCGTTGAGGCGGAAAATGACAACCTCGTCGTCGGCAACCTCGTCGTTAGGCTCCGCCGCGAGAAGCAGGGTATACTTCTCCCCTTTGTACTCGGTGACGTCCAAAAGCCTGAACTTTACAACGTTGTTCTGTTCGTCGATAAGCTCTATTATCTGGTCTTCATCCTCGTCAAGAGTATCTTCCATATCCTCATCCTCGGGATCTTCGGGGATGCCGTCCAATATTTCTTCGTCGCTCACAATAAACCTCCTATACTGTATAATCTAATTTTTCAGCGAGGACAGATAGCCGTCTAAAATGCTCGCGGCGGCCAAAGCGTCCACATAATTTTTATGCTGTCTGGAATTTTTGCCCGAGGCGTAAAGCTCCTCGTGCGCCACGGCCGAAGTATACCGCTCGTCCGCGGTAAATACGGGCAAATCGGCGGCTTCGGTAAGTTTTTGAATAAAAAACCTCGTCTTTTCGGTCTGCTGAGATTCGCTGCCGTCGGCGTTTAAAGGCAGGCCGCAAACTATGGCCGTAGCCCCCTTTTCTTTGGCTATTGCCAAAAGGGCGGGTATATCGGCGCTAAGCCCCTTCCGCCAGTACGTCTGCGAGGGCAAAGCGTAACTGTTGAACGGGTCTGAAACCGCCACCCCTATCCTTCTGTCGCCTATATCAAAGGCTATATATCTCGCCATCGCGCCCTCCGCATAAAAATCACAAGCATTATAACATAAAAAAAAGCATATTTCAAGCTCTGAAAACGCCTGAACGGCAAAATAAAGCAAACATTTAAGGGAATATAATCCAATTATGAAAATAATCCCCGCTTTTGCGGGGATTTTCGGCTATATTTACGGTTTGAGCCATATATAGGCCAAAAGAAACATCAGAAGCCCTACGACGATTATTATCCCTATTACGGGGGCGAACGCCGCGAAGGCGCCGAGCATCATCTTGCGCTGTTCCTTTTTGCTTATCTTTTCTTGCTTGTCTTTATCCTTGCGGTGAGGGTTATACCACCGCATGCCCTCTACGTTCATATCGGCGAACGTGGTTTCGGTGTCAAGCTCGTCGTCTTTACGCTTTCGCCGCATCGGTGTCCCCTGCTTTGTTCTCTTTTTCCGCCGCAAGCTTTAAAGCGGCTTCGGCCTGCTCCTTTTCAAGGCGGGCGTATTCCGCGTTCTCTTCCTCGGTATTGTAGAGGTGGCAGGCGCAGAAGTGCCCCTCCTCCACTTCCTTATATACGGGATCGAACTTGGAGCATATATCCATACAGCTTTCGCAGCGGGTATGGAATTTACAGCCCTTAGGAGGATTTACAGGCGAGGGTATGTCGCCCTTTAAGATGATTCTGTTCATCTTTACGTGAGGGTTAGGCACGGGTACGGCGGAGAACAGGGCCTTGGTATAAGGGTGAAGGGTATTGTCAAAAATCCTCTCCTTAGAGCCGTATTCTACCATACTGCCGAGGTACATAACGCCTACGTCGTCGGATATGTGCTTTACAACCGACAGATCGTGCGAAATAAAGACATAAGTAAGCCCGAGCTCTTCCTGAAGCTCTTTAAGCATATTTATAATCTGCGCCTGGATAGAGACGTCCAGCGCGGAGACGGGCTCGTCGCAGATAACCAGTTCGGGCTTTAACGCGAGCGCCCTGGCTATACATATACGCTGCCTCTGCCCGCCCGAAAATTCATGAGGGTAACGCCCGTAATAATGCGACTGCAGGCCGCACATCTTCATTACGTTTAAGACGTATTCCTGGTAATTTTCTTTGGTGCAAAGCTTATGGTGCAGGGCCGCCTCGCCTATTATCGCGCCTACCGTAAGACGGGGGGATAAACTTGCGTAAGGGTCCTGGAAAATCATCTGCATATTAGGGCGGAGTTTGTTGAATTCGCCCTCTGAAAGGGCGGAAACTTTTTGCCCTTTAAACCATACATCGCCGCCTGTGATGTCGTAAAGGCGTAAAACCGTTCTGCCCATAGTGGTTTTGCCGCATCCGCTTTCGCCTACTATGCCAAGAGTCTTGCCCTTTTTTACTTTAAACGAAACGCCGTCCACCGCCTTTAAAAAAGCCGTAGGCTTGCCTAAAAGGTTTTTGTCCGTAACGAAATATTTTTTTAAATCCACAACCTCTAACAGGGGATCTGTCTCGGGGTCGTAAGGGCGGGTTTCGTACACCTGCCCCTTGCGGGTTTTTACCGTTTTTTCAGGCTTTTCTTCGGATATAACCCCGCCCGCGGGAGTTCCGGCGGTTTCATCGGTTAAGTTTTTAACTGTTTCTTCCATCAGTTTTCTCCTCGTCGGGCGCCGCTTTCGCAGCCATATCTCTGTACAGATAGCAGGAAACGCTGTGCGTGTCGCTCACCTTGATAAGTTCGGGATATTCGCCGGCGCACTCCTCCTTGCACATCTCGCATCTGTCGCGGAAATAGCAATAATTCGGCATATCTATAGGGTTAGGAACAAAGCCCGGTATGCAGTAGAGCTTGTCTACGTCGCCGTCTACGGTAGGCTTGCTCTTTTGCAGGCCTATGGTGTACGGGTGAAGGGGCCTGTCGTAGATATCCTCCGCCGTGCCCATCTCTATAATCTTGCCCGCGTACATTACAACCACGTAGTCGGCCATCTCGGCCACAACGCCTAAATCGTGCGTAATAAGCATAATGCTGCCATTTATCTTGCCCTTGATCTCCCTTAAAAGGTCGAGTATCTGAGCCTGTATGGTAACGTCAAGCGCGGTGGTAGGTTCGTCGGCGACTATTAAACGCGGGTTGCACAACAGGGCCATGGCTATCATAACCCTCTGGCGCATACCGCCCGAAAGCTCGTGCGGGTATTTTTTATACACGCCCTCGGGGTCGGCGATTCCTACTAAGTTGAGCATTCTTATGCTGTGCTCTTTGACGTCTTTTTTGGATATTCCCTGTATATGAAGCCTGCCTACCTCGTCAAGCTGGTTGCCTATGGTAAACACGGGGTTTAAAGAGGTCATCGGCTCCTGGAAAATCATAGAAATTTCCCTGCCGCGGATCATTCGCATAATCTCGGTAGGCATTTTTGCGATGTCTACAACCTTTTCTTCCATCTCGTAGACATAGCCGCCAAGCTCGTTCCTCTTTATTACAGGCTTGCCCTTGCTGTTGAGTTTAGGCTTCTCTACCCCGTCTACCACTTCCGTCTCGTATACGGGTATCTTTTTGCCGTGTTTATCGAGCTTGAACATATTGGAGCGGAAGCGTATGCTGCCGCTTACAATCTGGCCGCTCGGGGCCTGCACAAGCTGCATAAGCGAAAGGGAAGTTACGCTTTTGCCGCAGCCGCTTTCGCCTACCACGCCTACGGTAGAGCCCGCGGGTATGTTGAAAGTAACGCCGTTTACCGCCTTGACCGTACCGGTATCGGTAAAAAAGTAGGTGTGAAGGTCCTCAAACTCTACGATGTTGTTCGGGTCCTTCATTTCGGTGACGTACTCGCTTTCCTTCGCCTTGCGTTTTTTGTACTTTTCGTACTTTCGCATCTGCCTGGAATTTTCTTTGGCGATGGCCTTTGACTCTTTGCCCGTTATATAATGCTGTTTGCTTTCCTCTTTAAGATTATCAGCCATATGCTACCTCTTCATTTTCGGGTCGAAGGCGTCCCTCAGTCCGTCGCCGACAAAGTTAAACGCAAGCACCGCCAGCGTTATGCACACGCCCGCGCCAAGCCAGAAGTTCGGGTAATACTTAAGGTTAGACATATTCGACGCAGTTTCTATCATGGTGCCCCATGTGGCCGTGCCTAAAGGCGCGCCAAGCCCTAAGTAACCTAAAGTCGCCTCCATAAGTATTACGCTGCCAAGGCCTAAAGTCATCGAGACGATAAGCTGAGGTATAACGTTCGGGATAAGATGCCTGAATATTTTTGAACTTGTGGACAGACCCGAACACTTTGCGGCGAGCATAAAGTCTTGCTCCCTCAGGGATAGGATCTGCCCTCGGACAAGCCTCGCCGTGCCGCCCCAGCTCATAAGAGACAGAATAAGCATCATATAATACAGCTTGTCTATCGTGGTTATGTTGTCGAAAACTACCGACAGAATTAAAAGTATAGGCAGCGACGGTATGCAGGCCAATACGTCTACAATACGCATTATAAGGTTGTCTACCCAGCCGCCGAAGTAACCGGCGAGGCCGCCGAGCACAACGCCTATAGCCGTCTCTACAATAACTACAACAAAGCCTATGGTAAGCGATACCCTGCCGCCGTACATAAGGCGGGTGAATATATCCCAGCCGTGAGAGTCGGTGCCCATCCAGTGGTCCCAGCTTATGCCCGCGTTGGCGTTGTTTGCGGGGGTTGTTTCGCTTACAAAGTAAACGTAATGTATGATAAGGTCGCCGCTTTCGTCGTAAACAAGGTTGCCAGCGGCGTCTCTTTCGTAGTAAGACGTCAGAAGGTCAAATACATAAATAGTGCTGTTGGAATCTACGTTGAAGTCAACTTGTTTTTCACCCCAGGGCGAGAAAAGCGGGCCTACAAAGCAGAATAAAACAAGTAAAAGCAATATTACAAGCCCTATTACCGAAAGTTTGGAACGGAAAAACCTTTTGGCTACCGTACGCCCGGGCGATAAAACCTTGACCCTGTCGTTTAAATTTACGCCGTGGAGATTGTCGTTGAAGTTTCCGCCTTCTTCCGAGGGGTTCTCCGCCGCCTCGGGGGCGTTGTCTAATTTTTTATCTTCCATAACTCACCTCTATTTCGTAAGTTTGACGCGGGGGTCAACCAATGCGTACGCAAGGTCGGATAGCAGTATGCCTATAACTGTAAGCACGGCGATAAACATGTTGTACCCCATTATAAAGGGTATATCGCCCGCGCTCAGCGCCGAATACGCTATGTTGCCTATGCCCGGCAGGTTGAATACAGTCTCGGTAATCATCGCGCCGCCGAAAAGCCCCGGCAGCGTGCCTGCTAGCATCGTAACAAGCGGTATCATAGTGTTGCGGAAAACGTGTTTATACACAACCTTAGTTTCTGAAAGGCCCTTGGCCCTCGCCGTACGTATATAATCTGCCGACAGAACTTCAAGCGTGTTGGTACGCATATATCTTATGGTAGAACCTACATTCAGAACAACAAGCACAAACATTGGCAAAACAAGGTGCCAGAGCATATCGCCGAGGCGTTCCCAGAAGGTGGCGTCTGTAGGAAGGTCTGCCGAATACAGGCCGCCCGAGGCGTCAAACCAGCCTAAATCCACGCCGAACCACTTTATAAGAAGGTTGCCGAGGAAGAACGAAGGGAACGAGATGCCAATCATAACCAATACCGTAACAACGTAGTCAAGCTTGCCGTACTGGTTGCAGGCGCATTTGATGCCGAGGGGAATGGCTATTATAAGCTCGAGTATGAGCGAAACAAAGGATATGCCGAAGGATACGCCCATGTTTTTGAATATCATATCGCTTACTTCCATGCCCGAAGTCCAGCTTGTTCCAAGGTCGCCCTGTAAAATATTGCCGAGCCAGGTAAAGTACCCCGTGATAATGCCTTTGAACGTGGTAACTTCTTCAAGCCCGTACGCCGCATAGAATTGCGCCTTGATTTCAGGGTCTAACGCGCCCGTTGTGGATAATGCCGCCAGCTTTGAGTCTATAATAGTTACAGGCATACATCTTACCAGAGCGTAAAGAATTACCGATACGCCGAACAAGATGAATACGGCAAGCAATAGCCTTTTGATTATATATTTTGCCATTGTGAGTAAAACTCCATAAATTCCCGTCACTTTTCCGTTTTTTGTAAGCGACGTTTGTGTGTTTTTGTTCTGTTTGAAACCCCGTCCACCGCAAGCGGTCCCCCCTCCCTAAAAGGGGAGGCTATATTGCGGTATTAAGGCTTCCCCTTGAGGGGAAGCTGTCACGTTAGTGACTGATGAGGTGTTTCTAAATAATTATGTTGCTCCACCGCTTTTACAAGGGCGGATTTTTCCACCTCATTCCCCCCTTCGGGGTACCTTCCCTTGAGGGGAAGGCAAGGTCCGTCATTGCGAGCGTAGCGTGGCAATCTCGCGGGAGCGTTAGCGGCTCGCGGAAAGCCAAGCCATTTAAGGCTTCAGATTTCGTTTTCACCTTATAATAAACGTTATTATTTTTAAATAACTAATGTGCAGCCAAGCCTGCTGGTCGCGAGTCCTCGCGGGATTGCCACGGGGTAGAGACCCCTCGCAATGACGCAGTGGCTTCTGCCCCTCTGTCATTCTGAGCGAAGTCGAAGAATCTCGCGGGTACCCGCGGAAAGCCAAGCTTATTCAACTGCAAATCAATTATAGTCAATTTCCCAGATGCGGTCTACAAGAGAAGCGTAGCAAGAATAATCAAGGTTTAACGTACTCTTGTTTATAACCACCTGGTTGAACACCTCGTTATCCTTCCTCTGGTAGGTAGGCAGTTCCACCGCAAGCTCCATTACATAGTCCAAAGCCGTGCTGTAGTATGCCTTTCTTGAAGACTGAAGGTTGGTTTCCCTCGCCTTGTCTATAACGTCGCTGAGTTTAACTATAATGTTGTATTCGTAAGACCATTTCGTAGGGTTGGCTAAAATTTCGGAATAGTTCCAGTTGTTGACGCTGCTCGCGGTGCTGTCCATATGGTAAACCTGATACATATCGGGGTCTACTGCGGAAGTCCAAGCCGCCGCCCATACTTCAAGGTTGCCCGTTGTGAGCTTATTGAGGGCCGTAGTATCTGTTTTAACGGTGATATCAAAGCCGCACTGTTCAAGAATTTCTTCCGCCTGCGTAAACATATCGTAAGCGGGGTGGTCGGTGGTGTCGCCAGCTATGGTAAACGTAAACTTACAGGTGGTTGTTCCGTTTGTATAGATGCCGTCGCTGCCAAGTTTATAACCCGCGCTCTCTACCAGTTCTGTTATCGTTGACACGCTGGTAGTATATTTATAGTACGCCGTGCAGTTTTCGGGATAGGCCCAGGAGGTCTTGCTCATCGGGCGGTAGATAGTCTGCGAATACGCCGTAGAGTAATATAATGTTGTAGGCAGCGAGGTA
Source organism: Clostridia bacterium (assembly GCA_021205485.1). GTDB lineage: Bacteria > Bacillota > Clostridia > Christensenellales > Borkfalkiaceae > Coproplasma. The sequence continues at coordinate 12,438 of JAJPXK010000128.1, forward strand.
TTCATCGCCATCATAATGGCCTGCCTTATTTCTACGTCGGGCACATATTTAGGGTTGACGCCTACATAGCCGTAGCCGCTTGTGTCGTACAGCGTTGATGAGTCAAGGCTGGAATACCTATTTAGTTCTTGCTTGTTTGTGGTTGTCGCCGAAGGCGTGCCGTAGTCTACATTGTTCGTAGTAAGGGCGTTTACTACGCTGTTGTCGCTCATTTCGATATATCTTACATATTTTATAATGGCATTGTGTATGCCGGTGCCCGTTGTATAGAAATTAGTATTGCGGACGTAGTAAACCGTCTTGTTGGTCCAGAAAGTATCTTTTGTGCCATCGCCGCCGCTTGAGTCGGAGGCCTTGTAGGGGCCCGCGCCTACGGGCAAGCCGTTTTTGGCTGTCGCCTGCACTACTGAAGAATAGAAGTCGCTTCTGCCGTATTCCACACCGAATTCGGTAAGGGTGTATTTATCACCCTTTTCGTAAGCTGTTTTATAAGCCGCGTAGTCGGCTTCAGCGGCCGCAACATAATCCTTTGTCACATTGGTTTCAGGGTCTGTCCATGTGCCTGAATAATAATGAAGGGGACATACTGTAAACGCAAAGTTGTACAAAGCTTTAGGGTCAACGCCGTTTATTCTTATTTTTAATACGTCGTAATCTGCGCCAAGGTCGGTGCCGTTGAAGGAAGATACCCTCTCTACCGTTACGCCCGAGATTGTTTCTACCTGAAGCGAACCGTCGTCCTTTTTAAGGCTTGCAAAGTAGGCGCTCCTGGCCTCGCTGGCAAATTCGGTGACGGCGTTGCTCGCCGTGCCCCAGTACTGACAGATTTTTTTCAGATCGGTTTTATTGGTATTGGCCGATCCATAGCCGCCTGTCATGGTTTCCCATACGTAGTTTATACAGAAGTCGCGCACAACGCACTCTATGGCGTTTTTTTCGGTATAGCCCTTATCTATATAAGCCTGTATGGCCTGAGTATCTGCCTTGGCGTCTGCTATATCTTCGGCGTAAGATGTTTCATCGTTAAGGGTTGTAACATATTTTCCGTCGCCATCCTTTTTTTCTACCGAGGCGCCGTTTTCATTCTTTTCGTACACGACTTCTATTACGCCTTCCTGAAGGTAATAGTACTGCCATGTTTCGGTAAAACTGTATTCAAAGGTATCTTTATCGCGGCTGCCGAAGGTTTCTTCCGCGGTGGTCCAGTCAGAAGTAACTTCCTCTAAAAACAGCTCTTTTACAGTCTCGATATCGGCGAGAACCTGTTCTTCGTTATTAACCGTTTCTCCGTTGCAGTAGTCTATAATATCGTTGAGCCTCTGCTGGCCCTCGGTATTGAATGTTTCTGTAATCGAGTTTGTGGAATCGTCGTCAAGAGTAGGGTCCTGCGCGCGGTATGCCTTTAAACCCTGTATATCGTTGGAATAGAGGGTAGCCGAGCCCGTGTACGCCGTATCGATATTTACATACAGGCTGAAGAGCACGTCCATTACAGTGAGGTCGTAGCCGTCAGAGAACTTCATTCCGTTTTTAATAAGGAAGGAGTATTCGGTATATTCGGTATTGCTGCTTGTAGCTACGTCCTGCGACATTACGTTGCCTTCTTCGTCGTATGATACCATAGTATAGTCTTTAACTACGGTAGGGTAATTTTCGCCGCAGACAATGTTGCCGTTCTTATCGGTAGAGAGCATGCTGACCTGCGTCATGGATATTACAGTGCCGTCGTTGTTAGACGTGTAAAAGAAGGGGTTAAAGTTGCCGTCTATAGTGCTTATCGCCATTGTAAAGGGGCGGGTTTCGGCGTCGTAGCTTGTAGCGGTGCTTACGCCGTCTACCCCGACATCAGACGAGGATGATGAGGATGAAGACGAGGCCGAAGACGAATCGCTGGCGCTGGTGCCTGCGCCGCCGTCGCATCCCGTAATGGCAGAAACCGTAAGCAATGCGGCCGCAGCCAGAACTAATCCTGTTTTGAGAAACTTTTTCATTAAAGTTATTCCTCCGTTTTGTTTATGTTCACGGCAACCAGTCACTCTGTAGCCGTTATATCTGTTATAGCAGTTGTTCCGTTAATTATAACGGTGTAATTTGTAACCGTGGCGCCGCCGTACGTCGCCGCAAAAGCTGCGTCCGTTTCGTCGTCGGCGTGGTCTATGCCGTACAGCCAGTTGTCATCTTCATAAGAGCTGGTCAATTCCCTTATATTCAGTACTACAAGCGAATCCTGGCCGCTGATGGTAAAGGTTACATTATTTATATTCAGCCCGTTTATCTGCGTTGAGCCGCTTGAAGCCAGCACCGAGCTGAAAAGCAGATAGGCGTAAATTCTTGTGCCTTTTGCCGTGTAAGTTACGTTAAGGTTATCGATATACAGGTTGTTTATAACCGCCGATTTGTTTAGCTGGCCGAATATTCCCGTGTAAGATTCGTATGCAAGGTCGGATGCCTTGTAAGTAAGGTTGCTCAACGTGTAACCATTGCCCTCTATCCTGGCGTTTAAAGCGCTTAAGGGCGAAAGATCGGTAATCTTGCTGCAGTCTATATCGTTCATAACATAATAGTTAACCGCGCTTCTGCTGCTAAGCATTGTTTTAACGTCGCTGTAACTCCTTACCAAAGTCCAGTCGCCGGGGATATAGCAAGCGTATATACTTATATACTTTTCTTCGTCAGAGGCACCGTCGGCGGGCTTTTTAAACATAGCGCCGTTTACAGCGTTTGTGCAGTCTGCGTCGTAATAGTAGCCTACAAACGTGGCGTCGTCTACCGTAGCGGTTGAATTTATAAGAATTGTGACTTCTTCCGAGTCGGAACGCTGTATATAGTAATAAGAAAGGTCGGTGGATATATTGTCGTAATATTCCGAAGCGATATAGTCGCCTTCCTCATATACCGCGCTTTCGCCGCTTACGGTTATGGTGATGCTGTCTGCCTCGTAGCCGTCTACGCCGTGCAATATAGCCACATAATACCTTATGCACGCAGATTCTGACCACTTGGCGGCGACATACAGGTGGCTGTCGTCTTCAAGTTCAAAACTGCTGAGGACTTCTTCGCCGTACTGCACTGAGGGGAAGCTTACCGTGCCGTCGTACTTTTTAGCGTCGGCGAGCAGGTCGTAATCTTCCTGAGTGATGAGCCATGCGTCGTCGTTTTCTATAAAGTCATCCTTTACTATAGATACGGTAAACGATTTGGCGGGCGAGGTTATGGTAACCGAATAGGTGTATTCTGAAGAACTTACCTTGGTAAATCCTGCAAGTTCTTCTTCGGTTATGTCAAGCACAAAGTACAGCGTGCCCTCTTCTACCGCGTTGCCGTCTTCATCCAGTACAGTTTCGCCGTCGGTCCTCTGCAAAACTTCGTACCAGCCGACAAGCTCGTAATTAGAACGGCTTACGTACCTTGCCACGCTGCCCGAACTGGAAGAATCGGAAGACGAACTGTCGTCGGAAGTATCTGCAGATGAGTCGGTAGAAGAATCGTCCGCCGACGAGTCTGACGCGTCGCTTGAAGAAGACGAACTGTCGGAAGACGTAGAACCGTCTTTGGTGATTACGCTGTAAAAAGTAGAACCTGTAGTATATTCAAGCGTCATACTTACGGCGCTGTCGAAATAACCGCCGTTGCCGTAGTATGTTACGCTGGCCGTAGTGTTGTAGTAGTCGCGGTACTGGTCTATGCCGTCAAGGCCTATAGAACACCCCGCGAACATACACACTGCGGCGCATATGGCAAGAACTATTACAAGTTTTAGCCTTAGTTTACTCATTTATATCTCCTTGGCCGCGGGAAGATTTTCTTCTGCGCGCGGCTATGTATATAGCCCCGATGAACATTGCCGATAAAAGCCCCGTCATTCCGCCGAATCCGCCGCCCGACGTTATAGAACCGCATCCTGTGGCCGTACCGCTCTGTACGTCTGACGAAGAATCGGCCGAACTATCGGTTGAGTCGCCCGAGCCTGAAGAATCGTCGGGAGTATCGGAAGCTTCTTCCGAGACGGATATTACCACGTATACGTTTCTGTTTAAATCGGTAATTATTACCTTTACGTCCTGGTCGTAGATAGTAAGCTCGCGGTCGTAGCCGGAGGCGAGCTGCAGGTCGCCGTTTTCGTAAGTGTAGGTTACTTCAGAATAGTCGTCGTAAGTTACAACCACGGTAAGGCCCGTCATATCAAACGTTTCGCCCGCAATATAGCTTGACTTGTAGCTTGAAGTGTCTACCTCGGCCGAGCTGAATGACACCGTTATGCCGAACCTTGACTTGACGGCCGACAGAGCTTCCTCAGTTTCGGAAAGAAGGTCTATCGTAACGCCGCTTTCGGCAAGTTTTTCGGCGAGAAGTTCCATCTGAGTGGAATCGTTCTTTATATTGTTGTAGTAAAGGTGCGTATTCTTAACCAGGTCAGAAAATTCTGTTACAACCTCGGTAAGCTCGTCCGTTACTTCCGCCGTCAGCCAGCTATTTATTTTTTCTACGCTGTACCAATCCGAAGAAGTAAGGTTTACCGCCACGTTGTTTGTATCCACGCTGCGTACCACAGCCGTGGTGGACGTTACGCCGAAGTAGTGGCTGTAAACGTAGTTGTCGTAGCCCGTGCCGTTAGAGGGATAACTCATAGCCAGCGTAGACGTTGTAGGAGCAATGTTGCTCAGCCCCGACGAGGTGTTGTAAACATACACAATGTTGTTTGCGAAGTTTATTAAACCCTCTTCAAAGTTGGTGTTGTACAGCCCGCGGTAGATGCCGCCGCCGTCGCCGAGATAGGTCATATAGTATGCGTAGTAGTAAGCTTCGTCTGCGGTGGTTGTTTCGTAACTTACCTCAGCCTCGAGTATAGGAGCCGTGACCGAAGTGAAGTTATACGTCTTTACGCCGCTTGACCAGAACGCGCCGATGCCTATAGAGGCAAGCTCGTACGGCAGGGTTACGTTTATAAGCGTACCTGCGGTGAGGTATGCGAACGCGTAGGCGTTTATCCTTACCGTGCCGTCCAATACGGTGTAGTCGGTAACCTTCAGGGCCGAAGGGAATGCGATAAGCTCGTAGCCTCCGTCAGAGAGCACGCGGTACAGTACGCCGCTGTCGTCGGCGAAGTAGTCATCGTTGCCTTCTTCCACAACAAACTTTGTAAGGTTGCTCGCGTTGGCGAATACCCCCGCCCCTATCGTCGAATACGTGTAGTCGTAATCGTAGTAAAGGTTTACGTTGTACACGGCCGAGCTTGAAAGTTCGGATACCGTCTCGGTTACGGAGCCGTCAAGATCTGCGGGAATGGTTATCGTCGCAGCCTTGTTGCCGTAGAACGCGAAGTCGCCGATGGTTTTGACCATCGAAATGTCTATTTCGGTGAGAGGGCAGTTATAGAAGGCGTAAGAGCCTATATATGTTACATTGTCTAAGCCCGTAACCGAAGCGAGGGCCGTGTTGTTCCAGAACGCGTACTCGCCTATTGAGGTGACTTTGCTTAAATCAATGCTTGTAAGCGCCGTGCAGTTTAAGAACACGTAGCCGCCTAAGCTTGTGGTTTTGCCGCCAAGCGTTACCGAGGTCAAGCTGTCGTATTCCTCTAAGCCGTAAGAGCTGTCGTATGAATAGAATGTGTACTCGCCCGCCGTAGTTGCGTCGTCGCCGAAGGTTACGCTTTCAAGGTTTGTAGCCCCGAAGAAGGTATACCAGCCTAATTCCGTCACCGAAGGCATTGCTGCCGTGGTGAGGGCCGTACAGCGGTAGAACGTAGCGTCGCCTATAACCGTTATATTGTCGGCGAGGGCTATGCTTGCAAGCGATGTACAATTTGCGAACACATAGCTGCCTAATTCGGCGTTTTGCGAAGGCGTGTACGTAAACGAGGTCACAGGCGTGCCTGCGAACGCGTAGCTGCCTATATACGTCACGCTCGCGGGGATCGTTATGGCCGTCAACGCCGTGTTTTCAAACGCGCCGTCGCCTATCGTCGTCACGGCTTCGCCCTCAAAGGTTAAACTTGCGAGGGCCGGGCAGTTATAGAACGCCCCTTCCCCTATCGTCTTGACCGTAGCGGGTATGCTTACCGACGTAATGCCCGAGCAGTTATAGAACGCGTATTCGCCTATTTCAACCAGCCCCGCGGGGAGGGTTACGCTTGTTATACCGGCGCCTGCGAACGCGTAGTCGCCTATCTCGGTTACCGTGGAAGCTATCTCGTAGCTTTCCGCGTCGTTCAGGGCGAGTATGGCCTTGGTTTTGTCTTTATTATACAGTATATTGTTTTCAATTACAAGGGCTTCGAGGGCTTCGTCTAAAGTTATTGACGTTATGCTGTCGAATGTGGAGCCCGTAAAGGTCACATCGGAGAGGTCTGTGGTTATTACAAGTTCATTAAGCTCGCCCCTGTAGAAGATGTCTTCGCCTAAAGATGTAAGCCCCGAGGGCAGCGTGAACGATTCGATATACGTTCCGCCGAAGGCGTAGTCGCCTATGCTTGAAATGGTCACGTTTTCGCCGAAGTTTACCTGGTAAAGGTTGCCCGAGTTGTAGAAGGCGCCTCTGCCTATAGAGCCGTTTGTAATATTTTCAAACGTAACAGCAATCAGATATTTGCATCCCGAGAACGCGTAAGCCCCTACGCTGGCCGTCTGGATGGTAATGTCGCTGAAGTCCTCGCCGTCGCAGTCGTAGAACATATACGCGCCAATCGAGGTAAATTCGCCCGTGGTTATGCCTTTAAGCGAATTACATCCGCTGAACACGTATCTGCCGCTGACGTGCAGGCCCGTGATGTCAAGGGTTGTAACTTTTCCCGCAATGCTGTCTACCGAGTTGACGTTTATTATACATTCGCCGGAAGTGTCGCTTTCGTTCAACGTTTCGCTCAAAGTAAAGGTTACGTTTCTTACGTCGGTAGCCGTGGTGTTTTTGGTGAAGTTGTAAACGCCGTCAAGGTCGCTGTGCGTAGAACCGTTGTAATACGATATGGAATTTACAAGGTTTATATCGCTGTCGGCGGATACCGAACCTACAAGGCTTGTACAGCCTTCAAACGCATAGTCGTAAGCCGTGCCTATATTTTCCAGCCCCTTTATAACCTGCAGGCTTGTACAGCCGTTAAAGGCGTACCTTGCGACGGTAAACGTTTTACAGTTGCTGAAGTCCACATATTCCAGAGAGGTACAGCCTTCAAAGGCCTCCTGCTCTATCATGGTAAGTTCGGCGTCGGCTATATCCTGAGTTACCACGTCCACAAAGAACACGTATTTGAGGTTTGTACAGCCGTAGAACGCCTTTTCGCCTATCGTCGTCACCGTTTTAGGGATAATTACAGCCGTTATAGTTGTATTATCCTTAAACGCTTCGTCACCGATAGTCATTATGTTCATATCGGTAGGTATGTAAACCACGCCGCCCGAACCTGAATATTTAGTGAGCGAGTAGCTTGAAACGGTGAAGGGATCCTGCACGCTTAAAGTTACTATGGCCGAGTACGCCTTGCCGCTTATCGTGGCGGAAATTATGGCCGTGCCCTTCTTTTTCAAGGTTACGTTGCCGCTCTGGTCTACCGTGGCGACCGATTCGTTTGACGAAGACCATACAAGCTCTACCGCCACCTTATCCGTATCTGCCACTAATTCGTAGTACCAGGGGTCGTATTCAACTTCAAGCTTTATCTCCTGGTCTATGTTCACATCCACCGTTCCGCTCGCCGCGACGGGTACGTTGCTCGAGTTATAGATAGACGCGAATGACAGCGACGGGTAAGAGGTTATAGTCTTGCTGCTGTCGTTTACCGTGACGTAAATGTCGTAATATACGTTGTTTGCGCCCGTGACGCGTATCCTCGCCGAGCCCGCCTTGAGGCCTACTATTTCGCCGTTTTTAACGGCTACGCATGTGCCGCCCGAAATAACCGTCCAGGTGAAGTTAGAAAGGTTAGCCGAGGAATAGGTTGTTGTATCCCAGTCAAGGGAGATTGTATATGTAGAAAGCTTGTCTACGCTCACGGCATAGTTGCCGCTGGAGTCGGTGCTTTCGTTAACGGTGAACGTATCGGGCAGTACCGACGACGTCGCCGTGCTTATATCTATAGAATAGATGCTGTGGTTTAAGGAATAGTCGTCGATTTCCACATACAGCGACAGGCCCATATCTATAATGTCGGTAATTTCTATAGTTACCGTGGTGGTGCCGTTTTTAACCGCGTTGTATACGGGGGTTACGTAGTCGGTAGCCAGAAGGTACTCGGCCTCGCCCGCGGAATCATAGTGCAGGTAGCACAGAAGCACCGCCATTGCGTAATGGTTGTCGTACACGTCAAGGTCAAGATAAACCCTCTGCTGCGCGTTGCCGTTTGTATCTTTATAGTCTACGTATCGTATCCGAACGTCCTCTAACACGGGGGCGGTGTAGTCTATGGTAAAGCTGAACGCGAAGGTGTTGTCGTCGGTGACCTCGTTATTTTTATACTGTTCTTCGTTGAAAAAGAAGTTGAACTCAAGGTTGTACGTGCCGTTTTCCACAAGCCCTAACGCCTCGGGCGAAAGGTCAAGTTTTACGTACGCGGGGGAAGCCGAGCCGCCTCCCGCTATCGCCTTGCCTACGCGGTACACCACTTTGGTATAAATAACTTCGCCCGTGGTGTTGTCGGTAAGGGTGGCGGTGACGTATTTTGCGTTCCTCAAAAGGCCCGCGTAAAGGCCCTTTATTTCGTAGGCCGTCATATAGCTTGTAGAGTTGCTGGAAGTAGCCGTTTCGTCGTTATAGCAGGATACCGAAGCGTACTCCTCGCTGGCGTAAATCTGGTCGGCGTCTTCGTCCTGAGAGTACAGGAAGCTGCCCATAGGAAGCACGTATGTGCCGTTCCAGTATGTGGTGTAAGCCTGAGTGGCCCATACCGTTTCGGAAGCTTTTTCTTCGTCCTTTATAGAGGTATCCGCCTCTATTTCGGCTATTTCGTAAGCCGAGTAGTCAAGCATAGGGGCAGATTCCCAGTCGCCGTAGAAGCCTAAGAAAGGTATAGAAAGGTCACACTGGCCCTCGGTTTCGGAGACGAGCTGTAAAAATCCCTCTACAAACATGCCGTTTACAAAGCTCTCGTCAAGGTAAGCCTTGTCGGCTTCGGAAAGGGTAAGCGTTACCACTATCCTTGTCTGCCCTACGCCTAAAGTTACCTTGTCGCCGTTACTGTATGTTGCTCCGTTTATCGTCCATACGGCGCTCGACTGGCCTTCAAGGGTGTACGCCTGTTCGGCTACGGCGAGCCCGTCTAAAGAGAGGCTTTCGGTAAAGAACAGGGTTTTAAGGCTGAATGTCTGCGAGGCTGAGCTTACGTTGTTATAGTAGAATACAAGCGTATATACGCCTACTTTATTTTCGTCTTCGCCGATCTCTATCTTAGGCCTGTCGGTATCGGCGCCCGTATATGTGGTGCCGTGGCTTTCTATCGTTTCGGTTGAGTCGGTGGAAAGGTACGCGAGCGTGGATACTACGTTGTCCAGGCTGCCAAGGCCGGCGCCCTGCTTACGGGGCGAGTACGGCAGGCCGTCTTCGTCGTATACGGTGGTCGCCGTGCTCATTAAAAGCTGGTAGGCGAGCTGCGTAGCCTTTTTGCTGCTGTATTCTTCGCCGGGGAAGAATGTTTGGTAATTTTGCTTAATGTAGCTTAATATGTTAGCCATAAGGCCCGAAACGTTAGGGGTCGCCATAGAGGTGCCGCTCATTTCGGAATATCCGCCTGGAACGGCTGAAGTGATTTCGCCGCCGTGCGCGGTAATTTCGGGCTTTAATTTAAGGTCAGAGGTTACGCCCCAGCTTGAGAAGTCGCTCATAAACGGGCCCGCCTCGTAATCATCGCAGATGGTAATCGTGCCGGTGTAGTTTACCGCGGCGTCAACAAGGGCCTGGCCGGCTACCTGCGTAATGGAGATCGCGGGGATAGGATCTTCTATATCGCCTATCGTCATCTTGATCTCGCCCGCCACGTTGTTATATACAATTACGCCGTCCAAAGCTTTTATCGTCTCGCCGCTGTCAAGCGTTACCGTAAGCGACATGGCGTTTTCAACTTTATCCTGGAAGGTATTTGTGCCTCGCTTTACCAGAGCTACAACAAGGTACCCGTCCTCTTTGGCAGCTTTTATGTACTTCTTTATAGTATTGGTATAGTCGGTTGACTGGCCTACGTTAGGGATAACTACATATTTTATATTGAGTTCGCCCGTTTCGGCGTCGTAATGCGCGTTGTCCGCGCCAAGTTCAAGCATCTCGGCCACAAAGTCGTAGTCTACGCTGTTTTCGTCGGCGGATTCGCGGAAGAACACGCTCGTCTCGCTGTCGGTGCCCGCGTTGGCTATAAGGTAGCTGCTCATTTTGCCGCTTATGCTGGCTACCGAAATAGCCGCCGCGTATGTAGAGGGCGAGCCTACCGTGCCCGAGTCGGGGTTAGAGGCGAGGTTGGTGCCGAATGTCGAGCCGTAGCCCGAGGAATAGTCGTTGGAAGCCGCTACGACAAGGCTTATGCCGTTATCTCCTATGGCGGTGTATACGTTGTTCATATACTCGCCTTCGTCGTCGCCGTCGTCGGTGGACGAGAAGCCGTTGGTAGAACCGAGGGACATATTTATAACGTCTACCCCTAACTCTACGCAGTCTTCAAGCGCCGCGAGGATATCTTCAGTAGTGGCGCCGCCTAAATTTTCGTCGTCAAGGTCGTCGGTGAACACCTTGCAGATAACAAGCTGTGCGTAAGGCGCTACGCCGATAAATTCTTCGGTGGCGAGCGTTGTGCAGTCTTCGTCTGCAAATATATAGTCGTAACCGTCTTTGGTGTATGTGGTACTGTTTTCGTCATATCCGTCGGCGTAAACAAGGTTGCCGTCGCTGTCGGAATAGCTTGCCGCCCTGCCCGCGATAATGCCCGCTACGTGCGTGCCGTGGTTGGAATATGAAGGGTAAACGTCGGCGTCGTTGTCGGAATAGTCAAAAGCGAAGGGCACTTTGGCGCTTACGTAAACATCTCCGCTCGCGTTGAGGCCGCCCGCCGCGATAAGTTCGGCCACGTCGTCCTCGGTCCACTTTACGTTTTGTTTAAACGTCTGCGAATATGTATAGTAATAGTCGTTTGGATCGTCGGTAAGCTGGAAAGCTTCGTGCGTGTAGTCAAGGCCCGTATCAAGGATGGCTACGGTCATGCCCTTGCCGCCGTACTGTTCTACGTAGTCGGAAGAGTCGTAAATACCCGTCGCGTACACGCTTGTTGCGTTTGTCGTAGCCGAAGAGGATGTACTGTCGGTATCTTCGGGCTTTGAGTAGCTGTCGCCTATAACCACGCTCTCTACCCCGTCAAGCTCTTTTATCTGCGAAACGTAAGAGGTGTCTATCTGTATGGCTACAGCGTTGTCGATATTTTTAAAGCTGTAGACTTTGGTGTACTCTATGCCCTCGGACGCGAGGTACTGGTAAAAGGCCTTATGAGACTTTTCAATATTTTCTTCCGTCTTTTTGCCCGCGGAAGTCGTCTCGTAAGAAGATACGGCAACGCCGTCGGCCCCTTCGAGCATAGAGTCTTCTTCAAAACTTACAATGACAGTCCTCGTCTCGTAGTCGCCCGTGGTAACGGTTGTTGAGTCGCCGTCCGAGTTTGTCATTACCGAAGAACTGAAGTTGGATACCTGCAGGTTTGAAAAATCAAGACTGCCCGTCATATCGGTGTAAGAGACGGTTGTGCTCGCCTCTTCCGCCGAAGCGGTATCCGAACTTATAGAATTAAGCCCGGTATAGTCGCCTACCGTAAGCGAAAGTATAAGAACCATCGCTACCAAAAGACAGGCGAACTTTTTCAGTTCTTCTCTGAAGAATGTTGATCTGAATTTCATATGAATCCCCTTTTGTCAAGTTTATGGCAAAATTTAGTGTATTTTTATAACGCTTTATAAAAGGATGCAGAAAGGGTTTTTTACGCCCTTTCTGTATTGTTTTTAAGAGGCAGTAACGGGTACAAGGTAAAGCGTACCGTTTGTATACGCCCCTTCGGAAGATGCGTCGCTTATGGTAAACGTATATGTGACGCCGCCGCTTAACAGTACGGTATATACTCCGTCAGATACGTAGTACCGGCCCGTGACGGTTGTATCGCCCGAAGTCATCTTTACGCTGCCGTAACTTACGACGTCGCTGCCCGCGGTGCCGTCAAAGGTGAACGTAACCGTTCCGTTTGTCCAGGAGCCGAATATTTCGCCTACTTCTGTGATATACGCGTTGGCTGAGTCCTCGGTGTAATCCTCGGTTGTGGATAATATAAGCCCGTTGTAAGCCGAAGTTATATAATAGGTAACGTCGCCCGACGCGAACGACAATATTCCGTCGTTATAGGTAAACGTCACGCTTTCGTCGCCGTAAGCGCCTTCTATAGTTACGCCGTTTTCAAGAATGAAGCCCGTAGCGCCTATAGTAATCTGGATATACTGGCCGTAAACGGCGTAAGTGCCCGAAAAATCGTTTTCTACGATAACGTCAAAGGAATTATCGCCTATTTCCATTACATAGCCGCTGTCGGTAAGCTGTATGGCGGCCGTCATTCCGCCCGTTATATATATTGTTCCGTCGTCGCTTACGGTGTATGTAGCCGTCGAAGGCGTTGCGCCGTCGGTGATGGTAACCACGCCGCCGCCTAAATAGCCCCTGCCGTCAAAGGTGTAGTAAACCCCGTTCACTATAAATACCACGTCGGCGAACTCATCCTGAGCGGCGAGCCTTATCGCGCTGCCGTCCTCGCCAGTCACGGCGATTTCGCCGGTGAACGCGTCGTATACAAGCGTATATACCACATTATTATATGTAAAGGAGGCGACGCCCGTCGCTGCGTCTACGGTGTAAGTTACTTTTGTTGAGTTTTTGCTTACGTCGGTTATAGTCGCCGAGCCGTTTACAGCCCTTGTTCCCGTGCCCGCGTAAGCCACGTCGTACATGCCGAAGCCGTTGAAGACAATCAGCGCGAAGTCGTCTGAAGAGCCTACCCATGCGCCGTAGAAGTCGTCGTACATATAGAACGTATATGTAGTTGAATCTATAACGCCTGTAAGTATGCCCGTCGCCAAGTCGTAAGTAAGCGTTCCGTACAGCGTGTCGCCGTAGTACATATAAAGTTCTACCGATGTTTTTGTTTCTTCGTTCACGCAGTACCTGAAGCCCGTAGTTCCTTCAAACTCAGCCTCGCCCCAGCCGTCTGCGTTGATGCCGCCGAGCGTTAAGGTGTAGCGGGAAATGGCGTTCGCGTAGGTGTACCATACGCCCGCCAGAGAATTTTCGGCGAAGTATGTGACGGCCTGCGTTCCGCTTGTCTTTTTAAAGCTTAAGGTACCGTCTTCGTTTATGGTTACGGTTACGGCCGTTCCGTCCGTAAGAGTGAACGAAAGAACGTCGTTTTCTATCGTATATTTGCCGCTGTCCGAAGATGAGCCGTCGGCATACGTCCAGCCGCCCTTGCCGTCAAAGGTGTAGGTTACGGGAACTATTCCGCCCTGTATCCACGCGCCCTCAAAGTCGTCATAGGCGTACAGATTTATTACGCTGCCGTTTATAGTATTCGTAAGGTATATGATTTTATTGTTTTCAATCGTCGCCGTATATTCGCGGCCCGCTTCCACAAGCTCTACCGTAAGGGTTCCGTCGTCGTCGAAGCTGTACGCTATCGAGCCGCCCGTGCCCGAGGTATATGTGCCCGTCGAATCTATATCGAAGTAATAGATGTTGCCGCTGTCGTCGTAATACTTGCCCGCGAACGCTACGTTTTCTTCGCATATGGCCGCTAAGGGATTGTTTTTCGCGAAGAACCTTGCGAGGTAGTCGTAGTCGTCTGAATACGTGTCAACGTAATATTCGTCGCAGTCGTATATGTAAATGTTGCCGTCGTCGCCTATGTAAGCGAAGAAGTCATAATAGCTTGAAGCCTGATTGTCGGTAATTGTTACAGTTGTAGTGGTCGCAGACGAACCCGTGCCGCTTGTCTCGTAATAGGGGCCCGCGAATCTTGAGAAATACCCGTTTTTGAAGGTTATCGTCTGGCCGTCGTACTCGTAAGTGCCCGTAAGATAAATGGCGCCCTGTTCGTAGGTGTACGTGCCAGAAGCTTCAAAAGTTATGGTAGCCGTAACGCCGTTGCCCGAAACATAGTATTCCTTATTTAATATAGGCGAGCAGTCGACGTATTTTGCGTATATCGTTATATCGCCCGTTATTACGTAGCCCGCGGGGATGCGTTCGGTGAGTCCTTCGTCAAAGTAATAGCCGTACGTGCGTTTATTGCCCGAACGTATGTAGATATTCAATCCGCCCGTTGCCCCGCTGTCGCCTAAAAGATAGCGGTAAGACATAGGTATATACATAAGCGAGCTTGTCGCCGTGTTTTCGGTGCTGATATCAGTCTGGCTGTACGTCGCGCCGTCAACATTTACGGTGATTGTATAAGTATAGCTGAGCGTGGAGGAAATTATTACGGGATAGTCGCCGTTTAAATTCCAGTCTTCCTCGTTCCAGCCCGCCGCTAAAAGCTGCGACCTGGTTGCCGAGTTTTCCTCAGAAGCATTATCGTGAAGATTGTTCCTTAAAGTCAGGGCGAGCGAATAATACGTTTCGTACCCCGCCGCGGAATATCCGCCGTAGAGCGAGCCCGAAAAGGCGTAGTCGCCCGTCGTGGACGACGAAGCGTTTACTTCGCCGTTGAAATAGCTTGAGCCTAAATAGGTGTCGTTGCCGGCGTAGCCGACTATGCCGCCGCCGTACGCGTACCTTAAGTCAAGCACGGTGTCCTCATAGTCGCCCGCGCCGCTTGTGTAGGTTGACGAGGCTGAAATCACGCCCGTCACGTACGCGTTCTGCACCGAGGCGTATCTCGCCATAATGCCGACTATGCCGCCCGTAAATATGCCGCCCGTCACCGTTATATCGGTGGCGACGTTGTTGAGTATGTATATAGGGGCCGATTCTGCGTAAGGCATAGCGTATGCGCAAAGGCCGCCCGCTCCGTATATTATGCCCGTGCCGCTTACGGTTATATCGGATATAGTGTTGTACTGCATAGAGGTGTTGTACACGTAGCCGTAGTCTTCGTCAACGTAGGACTGAAGTATGCCTACAAGGCCGCCCGCGTACGAATAATAGCTGCTGTTGCCCGTAACCGTAACCGTTCCGTTTTCGGCGGAGCAGTTTATAAGGTTAAAGCCTACCGCGTAGCCTACTATGGCGCCGGTGACGCACGCCCCGCTCGCGGGGGCCGTTCCCTCTATGGTAAAGTTTTTGATAGTTAAATTCTGTATTACGGCCGATACGCCCGAATACGCCGAGCATACGCCGAACAGGCCGAGATAGCTTGAATATTCGCCGTCAGAGCCCGAAACTTCGTTTGTAAGCACGAAGTTAGACATCGTTTTGCCGTTGCCGTTGAAGTTGCCCATAAACACCGAGTAGTCAGAGTCGTACCCGTTGCCTATTACGTAAGCTTCCTCCCCTTCAAAGTCAAGGTCGCAGCCAAGCTGCCAGTAAGCGGTGTTCCGGTCTAACGAAGTGTAGTAATCTTTATTGTTTATATAGCTTGCAAAATAAAGCCAGTCGGTTATGGTGTTTATTGTATAGGGGTTTGACGCGGTACCCGTACCCGTTATGGCTATAGAACGGGTCTGCACGTTGCTTACCCAGATTATGATATCGCCGTCGGAAGTCGCCATATCGCTGTCCACGGTAAATGTATACACCCCGTCAGAATCGGGGGTAATGGTCTCTTCGCCGTTGATTTCCACGACAGGATATTCAACGATAACGTCATTGCTGTTTGCTATATATTCGCAGTAAACGCTCTTTTTTACAGTGAAAGAGACAATATCGCCAACCTGTACGGTGTCGCCGTCTTCAACGTTTACGGTAAAGTCGCTCGCAGACGTTACGGCGGTGTACGTTACGCCTACCTCTATGTAAGAGCCTGTATTTTCGTCGGTCTCTATATCGCCGTCGGAATCGTACCTGTAATAAGAAAATTCAATGTTATACGTCGCGGCGGAAGAGCTGTCGTACCCGCAGACCGAACATAAATCGCTGCCGTCTTCGTAAATATGCTCGCTGTAGCCCCTGGTGGCTTCGCTGTGGCCGCACGTAGAGGAGTACCAGTGGCCTACGCTGTCATACGTGTATGCAGAGGAAAACGTATGCGTGTGCGTTTCGCCGCAGTCGGAGCATACATACACGTAGTTGCCGTCGCTGTCCAATTCTTCCGTGGCTATCCATGAGTGAGTGTGGTTCGTACCGCCGAAAAACGCGGCGACGCACGATACAAAAACTACGGATAGTATGGCGATTAAATATTTTTTTACTCTGTTCATTCTGTAACTTCCTTTCGGGAATAAATTTTACGGCCCGTTCCGAGGGCGGCGTGTTAGCAGTCGGCTTTAAAGCTTGTCTTTTTTAATACGCAAAACTTATTATATAATATTGCGTTATATAATATTGCGGCAAAAAATTCAACTTATTTGCAAAGGGTTTTCAAAAGAAAGTAACAATAAAAATGATAATCGGTATAAAATTCACTTATATTTCACAACAGCAAAAAAAACTTCCGCCGCCCGCCGCAAAGCAATTTTTCAGGGCGAAGTTTACTGAGCCAGACATATAAAACGCGCCGCAGAACGGGCGTTTTGACGTAAATCCGGCGATGCGGCAGGGCAAAAATCTAAAATTATAAGCAAAACTTATAAAAGACGGAAAAGGCATTTATGCCATCCGCGGCAAAAATCTCCTTAAAAAGTAAAATTTATGCGCCGAAAATGAATAATAATACGCCCGCATAGCAGGCTGAGGGGATTCACCCCTGTCATTCTGAGCGAAATTCTCTCTGTCATCCTGAGCATAGTCGAAGGATATCTGCACCTTATTATCTGAAACTTTTTATAATGCGGTGTGCAGAGTGTCGCTTCGCTCGCACGCAAGAGCGGACTGCAAGGGAGCGGCTCGCAGAAAACGACCCTTAATACGCCGCGGTAAAAACAATGTTGCAAAATTTTTTACGGTGTGTTATAATAGCGGTATGCAGCTAAATCTGGATAAGTATAAAAACCTGAAAATATGCGCAGCCGTGTCAGGCGGCAAGGACTCTATGGCCCTGCTGCACTACCTTAAAACGCACGGCGAAGAGTACGGCATTACCCTTTCAGCCCTCAACTGCGACCACAAAATACGTGGCGAGGCAAGCGCTAAAGACAGCCAATTCGTGCGGGAATATTGCCGAACTAACGGCATCCCCCTGCTCTTTTTTGAATACAACGAAGGGGAAACGCTTAACGAATCCAAAGCCCGCTTATGGCGGCGGAAGTGCTACATTGCGGCAACTTCCGGCAACGCTATCCTGCCAGACGGCGCCCCCTGGCAGGCGGCGGACGCAGTTGCTACCGCGCATCACCTTAACGACAACGCCGAAACGGTTTTATTCAACATAGCGCGAGGTTCGGGCATTGCGGGCGCGGCGGGAATATCCGACGATACAAAGCGCGTTACCCCTGGCGTCAACCTTGAAGGTAAAAATTACAGCGGCACACCAAACACTATCCACCCCCTTATCGCCGTTTCGCGCGAAGAAATTGACGAATATATACGGGAAAACAACATTCCCTACGTAACCGACGAAACAAACTTTGCCGACGACTACACAAGAAACAAGATACGGCACAACGTATTGCCCGAGCTGGAAAAGGCAGTACCCGGGGCGGCAAAATCTATTTACCGCTTTTCGCGCATAGCCGCAGAGACGGAAGATTACTTTGACAATTTAATCAAAAAAAGGCACGTTATTTCGGGCATATATGGCGGTCAATTAATAAAAACCACCAAAGAAAAGGCTGTATTTGAGCGGGCTGCGCTTAAAGTATTTTACGACCTTCAGCTTAAAGATTACACCTACGAGCATATAGAAAAGCTCTACGATCTGCAGTTTGCCGAAAACGGCAAAAAGTTTGAATTTCTGGATTTAGTTGCCTGTAAAGAGGAAAAGGGAATTTCTGTAATAACCAAAACTGTTACAGAATATAAAGAAAACGGCATGCCGTACACTTACGTAAATGGCGAAGAATACGGCAAAAATTACTTCGGCGAGTTCATTTACATAGGCAGTGAAGCTGAACTTAAAGAAGATTTACGCTTTTTAAAAACTTCTGTCAACGGCTTTAAGAAGATAAAAAATAATTACAAGGTTTTAAAGTTTGACCTTGATAAAATCCCCGACGATGCGGTGATACGCTTCCGCAGGCAGGGCGACACCTTTACCAAGTTTGGCGGCGGCACCAAAAAATTAGGCGACTACTTTACAGATATTAAACTTCCGCAGCGCCTGCGCGGCAGGGTTCCGCTCGTCTGCGTAGGGAGTAACGTACTGATGATTTTCGGGATAGAAATTTCTGACAAAATAAAAGTAACCCCCGATACAAAGATAATTGCCACGGCAATATCCGCGAATTATCGGGAAATGTGATATATAAATTATAACCTTATTCCGACACTCGTCGAATAGCCATTCCGTCATCCTGAGGAGCATTAGCGACGTGAGGATCTCGCGAGCACTCGCGGAAAGCCAAGTTATTCGATTAGGGCTCAATTCTTAATAATAATGTAATCCTTATTATTTAAGAAACCAACATATTATTTTTAAACACCGTGCTGCCGTCCAGTCGTGCTGGTCGCGGGTTCCCGCGAGATTGCCACGGGGTAGAACCCCCTCGCAATGACATAGAGGCCACTACCGTTTATAATAAGGTAAAACTAATTAATAAAACCAATTCGAGGAGTAATATTATGCCATTCATTGATTGCAAATTGAGCAAAAAAATCACACAGGAACAAAAGGACGAAATCAAGACGCAGCTCGGCAAGGCCGTATCGCTTATACGCAAAACCGAAAGCTACCTTATGGTAGGCATTGACGACGGCTACTCCCTCTATTTTGCAGGCGAAAGCCTGGCAAACGGGGCATATGTGGCGGTCAATTTATACGGCAGGGCCGACGAAAGCTGTTACGAAAAGCTTACGGCTAAAATTTGCGATATCTTAAACGATATAATAGGAGCAAACGGCGAAAACGTCTATGTAACCTACCGCGAGGTGAAAGACTGGGGCTGGAACGGCGGCAATTTTTAGTAAAAACGCCTCTATTTTAGCCTTTTTTACAAAAAACGTTGGCAAGCACAGCCTTTTTTTGTTGACTTATATATATCATTATTTTAAAATAGTAAAAATAATCTGTTATATTATTGACGCATCTGATATGCCTTCCTCTACGGGGAAGCAAGAGAATAAATCGCTTTTTGTAAAAGCAAATAGCGGCTCGTTATTAAAAATACGGCAAATCTTTTTGCACAGCAATGCAAAAAGATTTGCGTGAGTTGAAAAAAGGAGTTTTTATTATGAAATTAACGGGAGCAGAAATACTTATTAATTGCCTTCTGGAACAGGGCGTAGACACTATATTCGGTTATCCCGGCGGCACCGTGCTGGATATTTACGACGCCCTCTACCGCAACGGGAAAATCAACCACATTCTTACGGCTCACGAGCAAGGCGCTTCGCACGCCGCGGACGGCTACGCCAGGGTTACCGGCAAAGTCGGCGTTTGCTTTGCGACCAGCGGCCCCGGGGCGACAAACCTTGTAACGGGCATCGCCACGGCCTATATGGACTCTATCCCTATGGTGGCCATTACGGGCAACGTAGGCCTTCCACTTTTAGGCCGCGACAGCTTTCAGGAAATCGATATAAAGGGCATTACCATCCCTATCACCAAACACAACTACATTGTAAAGGACGTAAGCGAGCTTGCGGACGTTGTAAGGCAGGCCTTCTATATCGCCTCGAGCGGCAGAAAGGGCCCCGTGCTTATAGATATACTTAAAAACGTGCAGACGCAGGTATATGAATACGAACCCGCCGAACCTAAAAAGTATATGGCGCCGTCCGTCCCCGAAAGCAAGCTTGAAGCTGCCGTAAAGGCCATAAAGGAGAGCAAGCGGCCCCTTATAATCGCGGGCGGCGGCATAATATCGGCCAACGCCTCTGACCTTTTAAGGCAGTTTTCCGCAAATATACAGTGCCCTGTCGCCTATACCCTTATGGGCAAGGGCTGTGTGCCCGACGGCAGCGAATATTGCCTCGGCATGATAGGCATGCACGGCTCGGTGGCGGCGGCTAAGGCCTGCATGGAGGCAGACACGCTTATTGCCCTCGGCACCCGTTTTTCTGACAGGGTGGCGTTGAACAGAGACGCCTTCGCGAAGGACAAAACTGTAATCCATATAGATATAGACAACGCCGAAATAAACAAAAACGTGGTATCAACCATACACGTGATGTGCGACCTTTACAATGCCCTTTCCACCATGATTCCTATGGCGGGCGAGCTTGACCACGCCAAGTGGCTTAAAGAGGTAAACGGCTACAAGATAAACGAACCTTTAAAAAAGGGAGCTTCGGAGCTTGCGGTGAACATCCTCGCCAAAGCCTGCGAAATTTTCCCCGACGACATCCCCGTGGTAACCGACGTAGGCCAGCATCAGATGTGGACGGCTCAGTACTATAAGATTAAGAGCCCGAGAAGGTTCTGCTCGTCGGGCGGCCTCGGCACAATGGGCTACGGCTTAGGGGCGGCGATAGGCGCCTGCTTCGGCAGCGGCAAACCCGCGGTATTGGTTACGGGCGACGGCTGCTTCAATATGAACCTCAACGAACTTTCTACCGCCGTAACGCAGGGAACGCCTATTGTAATACTTTTGATGAACAACGGCGTTTTAGGCATGGTAAGGCAGTGGCAGAAAATTTTCTATAACAACAGATTCTCGCAGACCACCCTCAACAAAAAGACAGATTACGTAAAATTTGCCGAAAGCTTCGGGGCGATCGGCATGACTATAGAAAAGGACGAGGACATAGAGCCCGTGCTTAAATCGGCGTACGGCGAGGCGGTAAAAAATTGCCTTCCCGTACTGGTAGACTGCCGCATATCCTGCGACGAAAACGTTTTGCCTATGATTAAACCCGGGGCTACGTACGACACGCAGATACGCAAAATGGAGGACTGAAAAAATGGCTGAATATAAAAAAGACAAGCAAAAATGGACTATCGGCGCCCTGGTTTCCAACGAAAGCGGCGTTCTTACAAGAATAAGCGGACTTTTCGCCCGCAGGGGTTACAACATAGAATCTTTGAGCGTATGCACCACCGAAGACTCCGCCATTTCGCGTATGACTATTGTGCTCATCGGCGACGAATACACCCTTTACCAGATGATAAAGCAGATGGACAAACTTGACGACGTCAAAAAGATAGGCTGCGCCGACGAACTTGACTGCGTTTACAGGGAACTTCTTTTGATAAAAGTGCCCGCCACCGCCGAAGTAAGGCGTGAAATTGTAGAAATTAAGGAAATTTACAAGGCGAAGGTTGTAGACCTTTCGCCCGACACAATGATATTGGAGCTTACGGGCATCCCCTCTAAGATAGACGCATTTTTGAAGGTCGTAGGGCCCTACGGCGTACTTGAAATGCAGCGCACGGGCGTTACGGTGCTCGCCCGCGGAACGCACACGTTGAAAGACCGCGACTGCTACGGCGACAATATTTAATAACATCAGTAGACGGCAGAACATTTCGTCATTGCGAGCGGTCTCTACCGCGCGGCAATCTCGCGGGAACCCGCGGCAGTATGGCAGGACGATACATAAGCTGTTTTAAAATAATAAGTTTATTCTAAATAATACAACCTTAATATGGTCGAATTATTTAATCTATCGGATTGCTTGGCTTTCCGCCAGTTCTGGCGAGATTGCCACGTCGCTTTGCTCCTCGCAATGACAGAGGGACATCTCGACTCGCCACAATAAGACAATGGCGTTACTTGCCACATACTGCCGTACCAATTGGAGAAATTTATATGAAAGAGGATAACTTACAAAATATATTTTCTGAAAGCAACGATATGAGCTCGCAGCGTTCGCTTTTGCGGGCTTTAGGCTGGACAGACAGCGAAATGAAAAAGCCTATAGTAGGCATTATCTGCGCGCAGAGCGAGATAATCCCGGGGCACATGCATCTTGACATGATAGCGAGGGCCGCCTCGGAAGGCGTTATCGCCGCGGGCGGCAAGCCCGTAATAGTGCCTTCGATAGGCGTTTGCGACGGCATCGCCATGGGCCACGAGGGAATGAAATACTCCCTCCCCTCCCGCGAAATCATCGCCGACAGCGCCGAAATTTTGATACGCGCTCACGCTATGCAGGCGGCCGTGTTTATAGGCAACTGCGACAAGATAATCCCCGGCATGCTTATGGCGGCCGCAAGGGTAAACATACCCTCGATATTCGTTTCGGGCGGGCCTATGCTCGCGGGGCATGTAAGGGGCAAAAAGACCTCGCTTTCTACCATGTTCGAAGAGGTAGGCGCCTTCAACGCCGGCAAGATAGACGCTGAAGAACTCAAAGACTTTGAATGCAACGCCTGCCCTTCGTGCGGGTCGTGTTCGGGCATGTTCACGGCGAACAGCATGAACTGCCTGTGCGAGGCTTTAGGCATGGCCCTCCCCGGCAACGGCACCATACCTATGGCTTATTCCGCAAGGCTCGCCCTTGCCAAAGAGGCCGGCTCCGCGGTAATGAACCTTTTAAGGAAAAACATCCGTCCTTCGGATATTCTCACCGAAAAGGCGTTCAAAAACGCCGAGACGGTGGATATGGCTATAGGCGCCTCCACCAACTCCGTTCTTCACCTTTTAGCGGTAGCCAACGAAGCGGGGCTTAAAGACAAAGTTTCGATAGATATTATGAACGAGATATCTTCCAAAACGCCTAACCTCTGCAGGCTCGCCCCCGCAGGCGAACACTATATAGAGGAACTGAACGACGCAGGCGGCATCTCGGCCGTAATGAAGGAGCTTGAAGACGCAGGCCTTTTGGACGGCGACGTTATGACGGCGAGCGGCGTTACTTTACACGAAGTTATTTTAAACGCAAAGGTTCGCGACAGCGAAATCATCCGCCCTGTAGACAATCCTTACTCAAAAACGGGCGGCCTCGCCGTATTGAAGGGCAACCTCGCCCCCGAAGGTTCGGTTGTGAAAAAATCTGCGGTAGACCCTAAAATGCTCAAGCACAGCGGCCCCGCCAAGTGCTTTGACAGCGAAGAAGAGGCCATGCAGGCCATATCTTCCGGCAAAATAGTCAAGGGCGACGTTGTTGTCATCCGCTATGAGGGCCCCGTAGGCGGCCCCGGCATGAGGGAGATGCTCACCCCTACCTCGGCGATAGTCGGGGCGGGGCTCGGCGCCGACTGCGCCCTTATAACCGACGGAAGATTTTCGGGCGCCACGCGGGGGGCCGCGATAGGCCACGTATGCCCCGAAGCCGCCGCGGGCGGACTTATAGGGCTTGTAAAAGACGGCGACATTATAGATATCGACATAGAGAATTGTTCTATAAATCTGATGGTAGACGAAAGCGAGATCGCTTTAAGACGCAAAAACTTTACCCCTAAGGTAAAACCCGTCACTGGTTACCTCGCCCGCTACAGAAGCAGCGTTACCTCCGCATCCGAAGGGGCCGTCTGGAAAAAATAGGGTAAAGTAATAATATTTTGCGGCATATAATAAATTTGCCTCGGCTATCGCCGCGGCAAACCAACCGCGAAAACCAATTTACGGAGTCGATTTTATATGAATCATAAAAAGTTAAAGACCTATCGGGCCAAATCTGACATTGTAAAGATAGACTGCGGCGTATTTGACGCCGACGTATCGTTTACGTCCACGTCGCGGCCCGAACTTATAATAGAATACAGCAAACACCTGTATATACGCATAGACGAAGCCGACGGGGTGGTTACTCTTAAACAGCTTAAAAAGCCGATATTCCATATCCACACGCCTGCGATAAACTTTATAATTCCCGATTGCTGCGTGCCGAACCTAAGCCTTAAAATGAACAACGGAAGCGCCACCCTGACCGACGTCATATTCAACGACGCCGAAATCAACGGCGACAATATAAAAACGGAGATAACGGGCTGCACTTTTGAAAATCTTGCCGTAAAGGCCAAAGACCTTAACGCTTCGGCAGACGATATCACCGTAAAAAACCTCGCCAACGCCACGGCGGACGACGGCAGGGTAGGCATAGACAATTCCTTCTGCAAAAAGACTGAATGCAGAATGAAAAACGGCAATATAGGCGTAAGCTGCTCCACCTGCGAATATACGGTGCTCGATACGGGCAACGGAACCGTAGCCGCCAATATGGTAGGCAACGAAAAGGACTACACGATAGAACTCAACGGCACGACGGTGAGCGGAAACGAAAATCTTTCTGAAAGCGGCAAGTCGTTCAGGGCCCGTTCGGCGACGGGCAGCGTCGTAGTAGATTTTTCCCTTCCCGAAGGCGAAGAAGAAATCGAAAAAACGGAAAAAGACGAAGATAAACAGAAAATCACCGTCTGACAAAACAGCAATAAAAACTTCTGTATTGCAATAGGACGTTATAATGCGGCCGAAAGGAGATTCCTCGGCAACGCTCGGAATGACAGAGAAATAAACGGCAAATAAGCGAACGTCATCCTGAGCGAGCGCGATAGCTTCTTTCTGTCATCCTGCGTGAGGGCGAAAGCCCGAAACTTTGCACACCTTATTGTAAAAGGTTTCAGATAATAAGGTGCAAAACGAGCAAAGCGAGTCGAAGGATCCCGCGGGTACCCGCGAACAGAATACTATGAAAAAACAACCACATTCAAAATGTGTATAAGGGGAAATGATATAAGGCGGCGGAAAGGATATTCCTTCCGCCGTCTTTACGTCAAGCTCTATAAAAATACGCCTCGTTTTCGTGCGTTAAAACCAAAATCCACAATAAACTGTCGTCAAACGCGTAAACCTCTTTGCCAACCTCCGAAGATACGCTGTCTATAATCCAATACGGTATAGAGACGTCTTTTTTTATAACACCTTTAAGATTTTCAAACGACGCCGCCCTGTCGTCCTCGTCCAGCAAAGATACGTTTTAATTCTTCATTCATAAAATCCCCTCATCCGTCTGCTACGCAGCCACCTTCCCCCAAGGGGGGGGAAGGCAAGACTCTTGAATTCTTAATTCTCAGCTCTCAATTTCCTAAGAATTTTTCAACGATCTCCGTTTTTTCCTGCCTGTAGATGCAGTAGCTTTTTACCGTCGGGGCGGAAAAATCCAGAAGGGGAATTTCTATCAGCGTACCGTCTTTAATAAGCCCGCTTACCAGACTTTCCGGCGCGAAGCTGTAGCCTAAGCCGTCTTTAAGGTAATCCAAAAGCTTGGTGCTGTTATCAATTTCAAACCCGAAGGTATAGCGGGGCGGGAAAAGCGAACGTATAAACATGCCTACGTCAGAAAGAGCGAAGTTGCACATAAGGTAATTAAGGTCTGCAAGCTCGCCCTCCTTAATCCCCCCTTTATACTGCGTAAGGGCCGAAGAACACACTAAAAGCAGCTTGTCCTCGTCAAATTCCCTGCATATATAGCCCGTCCTTTTCAAGGGAACGTAAGAGAACACAACGTCGTCTACATTGTCCTGCAGCCTTTGCAGCAAATCGAGGGTATGCCCTAACGAAACTTTAATGGAGACCGCGGGATATGCCTTGACGAATGCCTTTACAAGGGAATAAATTTTGCTTTCGTAGACGGCGTTTACCGCCCCTACCCTGAGTTTTTCTTTATACCTTGAAGCCGAGCTTACGGCGCTTAGGGCGGCGTCTTCCAAATCGAGCATGCGGCGGGCGTATTCCAAAAATACCGCCCCTTCCTCTGTGAGTTCCACCCCTCTGCCGCTGCGGACGAAAAGTTTTTTGCCGACTTCGTTTTCAAGCTCGGCTATCCTGTTGGTAACCGTAGCCTGCGCTACAAATAACTGTTCTGCCGCTGCGGTAAACTTTTTTACCCTCGCGAGCGTTGTGAAAGTAAGCAATACGTCTGTATTCATCGCTCTCTCCTAAAT
>JAJPXK010000064.1 GCA_021205485.1 Clostridia bacterium
AGAGTAAGCAAATGTCAGGAAAGAAAAGCAGCGGAAGTAATATTTTTAATATTATCATAGCCGTATTAGCGGTAGTATTGGTTGCAAGCGTAGCTGTATCTTTAAGTTCATATTTTACAGGCAAAGCGGAACATGAGCATACGATAGTAATAGATGAAGCTGTAGAGCCGACGTGTACGGAAAGCGGCTTAACAGAAGGATCTCATTGTTCCGAATGTGGCGAAATATTGGTAGAACAAGAGGTAATAGCGGCGCTAGGCCATGACTATTTAAATCTTGTATGTACCCGTTGCGGCGCCGAAGCGGAAGTATTGACTTTTACCGGCGAAGATGATTTTACGACTATATCTTTATCCAACGTAGAGGAAGTAGGCGTAAATCTTTTAATATCCAACGATAAAACGTCGTGGCAAGAATGGGATGGCGAGGAATATGCCGTCACAGACAGTACGGTTTACCTTTGCGGTTATGACAATACAGCTTTTTCAGAATCAGGTGAAGGCACAACATGTTGTACCTTCGATGGA
This sequence comes from Clostridia bacterium, assembly GCA_021205485.1. Classification (GTDB taxonomy): domain Bacteria; phylum Bacillota; class Clostridia; order Christensenellales; family Borkfalkiaceae; genus Coproplasma. Next base: position 528 of record JAJPXK010000064.1, read on the forward strand.
AATTTTACAGAAGTTTCAGGCAACATAATGACGTTGCTGGATTACGAAGATCCGGATAACGCAGTAATGGGCTGGGGAGCATTCTATAGCCTTTTTTATGATTGCGCTACATTGGTTACGGCGCCCGAATTGCCTGCAATGGACTTATCCCCTGATTGTTATGCGGAAATGTTTTCCGGCTGCACATCGCTCGTCAACGCGCCGGAACTTCCAGCGACGACTACGGTATACAGATGTTATCGTATGATGTTTTACGGCTGCACGTCTCTGGTGACGCCTCCGGAACTGCCTGCGACGACATTAGGCAAGATGTGTTACCGCGGAATGTTCGCTTATTGCACCTCGCTTACAAGCATACCGGAACTTAACGCAACTGAATTATACGAATACTGTTACGCCGGAATGTTTTATAATTGCGATTCTTTAACTTCTGTTGCATTGCCTGCCGTTACGTATGTCGCATCTTATGGTTCGTTTCCAGATGCTTATGATAATATGTTTTATGGTTGTGAGTCGCTTGAGAGTGTAATTCTGGAAGACGGTTTTAAGTATATCGGAGATACTATGTTTTCCTGTTGTATTTCGCTTACAAGCATAACTTTGCCCGATAGCATTGAAGTTATTGGTTATAATGCATTTTACGATTCTGGGATTTATAACACAACAAGCAACTGGGAAGATTCAGTTTTATACATAGACAATTATCTTATATGTTCCAAGTCAACCATTTCCGGCGATTATACGATAAAAGACGGTACAACGCTTATAGCTGAAAGTGCGTTTGTAAGTCGTAGTTCTCTTACAAGCGTAACTATTCCGGACAGCGTAACAATTATAGGCGGATATGCGTTTTATGGTTGCACATCTCTTACAAGTATAGTTATACCCGACAGCGTGACATATGTAGGTTATGATGCGTTTTATGGTTGCCGTTCTCTTACAAGCATAACTTTATCCGACAGTTTAACCGAAATTGGTTATGATTTTCTTAACAATACGTCGTATTTAAACGATATAAGTTACGATGAAGACGGTGTTTTATATATAGGAACTTATCTCATAAAAGCCTCTTCGGATATTTCCGGCGATTATACGATAAAAGACGGAACGACTGTTATAGCGGGCGGAGCGTTTGAAGATTGTCTGTCGCTTACTGGCGTAATTATCCCCGACAGCGTGACGTCTATCGGTGAAAGAGCATTCGCCGGCTGCATATCTCTTACGAGCGTGACCATAGGCGAAGGTGTAACATCTATTGGCGGTTCTGCGTTCTTTAATTGCACGTTTCTTACGAGCATAGTTATACCGGACAGAGTGGTATCCATTGGAGATTATGCTTTTTATTATTGCGTTAGTCTTCAGACTTTAACTTTAGGCAGCGGCGTTAAGTATTTACACTGGTATACGTTCGCAGGATGTTATTCTCTCTTTGAAGTATACAACAGATCATCGCTTAATATAGTACCCGGCAGTACTAATTATAGCAGCGGATTATATGGGCTTTTGATGTATGTAAAGAATGTTTATACGCCTTCCGGCGGTGAAAGCCATTTAATACAAAGCGGCGATTACGTTTTCGGATATGATAATGAAGATAACTATTATCTTTTATCCTATACGGGAACAAGTACAGATATCACGCTACCGAAAAATATAAACGGTCACAGTTATTCAATAGAATTCGGCGCATTCATGTATTGCGAATCGCTTACAAGCGTGGTTATACCCGACAGTGTGACGTCTATCGGTGATTATGCATTCGCTGGCTGCACGTCTCTTACGAGCGTGGCTATAGGCAATAGCGTAACGTCTATCGGTGAATATGCGTTCGCCGGCTACACGTCTCTTACAAGTATCGTTATACCTGACAGTGTAACGTCTATCGGTAATAATGCATTTTGTAATTGCGAATCGCTTACAAGCGTAACGATAGGCAATGCTGTGACAACAATAGGTTACAATGCGTTTTATGATTGTAATTCTCTTACAAGTATAGTTATACCTGACAGTGTAACATTTATCGGATGGTATGCGTTTGGACAATGCACTTCTCTTTCAAGTGTAACCATAGGCAATGCTGTGACAATAATAGATAACTATGCGTTTTTTAATTGCAAGTCTCTTACAAGTATAACCATACCTGACAGTGTAACGTCTGTCGGATGGTATGCATTCAGTAGTTGCTCGTCTCTTACAAGCGTAACGTTTGAAGATACAGAAGGCTGGTATGTTTCAACTTCGAGTACTGCGACAAGCGGTACAGATATTTCATCGGACGATTTATCAGATACGTCTGTAGCAGCGACTTATCTGACTTCTACTTATAAAACTTATTATTGGTTCAAATCGGAGTAAAAAGATGGAAATCAGTTTTACACAGTATAACAAGGATATCAGGTCATTTATAAAAGATTTTGTAAAAAGGTACAAGCTTAAAAAGCAATCCGAATCAGAAAAGAAAGTAGATATAAATATGCGTCTGGTAAGCCGTCGGGACGATGCGGACATACAAGTGTTGTCGGCCGAAAACAAGCCTATAAAAGACGCTGCGGAATATGCACGTTGGTTATTAAAACTGTATTACAGTTGCCATTTTGACGAGTACTGCGTAGACGAACTGTTTATATGCGAATGTGAACAATAAAAACAAGGAAGGTGTAGGTTATGAAAGACCCGGAATTATTGACAATGATAAAAGACGTACCAGAAGCATTCCGCAAGTATTGCGATTGCTCTGACTGCTACGACGGCGACGGTGACTTTGATTGCGACTGTTGCTATGCGACGGCGATGTACAAAGCCGGTTACCGCAAGGTAACGGATGCGACGTTTAAAATCGAATACATAATAGTCAAGGAATACGAAGACGGCGGAGTGAAATTCCGCAGCGAAGTAACCAGGACAAGCTCCCGCGAAAGGGCCATAAAGCTATTAAAAACGTATTCGAAGTTAGACGTATATAAATTCAAGCTTTACTGGCGTTTTGTCGGCGAAGCAATGGAAGTGAACACACAAGGGTTATGATGCATAAATTCCTCCGAATGACGCCGCGAGTGAGGGCGTAGTACTCACTCAGCCATCGGGGCGAAGATTCCGTTACGTCGGTTTAAATCCGACGGCCCCGCGACCTACACACCATGGAAAAGCCCGGACGGCGTAATTGTCGTCAAAAAAGAGTCTATATAAAAGTTTTAAGGTATGGCCGTCCGGGCGTATCCGTGAGTGTGAAAAAAACAAGACCATTATCCCCTCTATGCGAAAGCTTACAGCATGACGGGCGCTGCGAGTCCCGTCCCATTAAAAATAATAGGAAGGTGTGTAGGAAATGAAACAAGTAGAGACTCATGTATATGAGTTAAGTTTAAAGGATCTTTTCAGGCTACCGTATAACTGGCAGGTGCTGGTGTATAACCGCCGTACGAAACGGTTTGCCATAGGCCAGGCGAGAGATTGTTCAACGCAGGCGGCGTCTTCGCAGGTATTTTTTGCGTTAGATCTTCCGCAAGGCTTTGAAGGGGGTATCTGATGGACGATTTTTTATTATCCCTTCCCCCGGCGAAAGATTTGCAGGCGGCAAGTTCGAATGATTTAACGCAGGAAAAATTCAGTATCTTAAAAGACTACGTAGCCGAGATCCGCTGCGAAAGCAAAGCCCTGGTATATTCATATATTCGTTTAGGCCAGATATTCACAGATATCCACGATAACAATCTGTATTATTCCTGTCTGGTCGGCGGAATGCGTTACAACGACTTTTTTGCATTCATGTACGCCGTCTTCGGTTTTAAAAAGAGTACCGTGTATAACCTCATGACGGTATATAAACGCTTTTCCACGACCGATTGCAAGGTATCTGAAGAATATTCTGACTACAGTTACAGTCAGTTAGTGGAATTAGTCTCTATATCCGACGACAAGAAGAAAATGGAGCGTATTTCCCCGGAGATGACGGTATCGGAAATGCGTGAATTAAAACAGTTTTGGCGTAGCGATGGATTCAACGTAACGGCGAAGGACTGGAAGGACGAGCTGCAGACCGCGAGGGAACGCCATGCGGAAGAAAGCATAAAGCAAAAGAAAGAGAAACGCCGCCAGGGCATTTTAAATTTATTAAATTCAGATAAAGGCGAAACCGACAAAACGGAAGCGAAGGCTACATCGGAAGTAAACGCATCCGTTGCTGCAAAAATAATAACGTCAAACCAAATAGCCGGCATAAGAGTAGGGGATACCAGACTGCGCTTTAAAAGCGACAAAGAACGCAAAGATTTCATAAACGTTGTTAACTGTAAAAAGTGGAATCTTTACATAGTCATCCCTGACCTTTCTTTAGAGTACCGCAGGTTTATCTTCGCCAACGGCGATTCTCTTATCGCAGAGTTCGGTCATTATTATCCTAATTATCAGACGGACCCTAATAAAGCACAAGATTATTTTCGTCTGCATCTGCAGACGAAAGAACAGCCTGTATTCAACTGCGAAGGCATAGCGCCGACGTATGTAGTTGAATACATGAAAAAACACAAAGACGAAATCTGACGGCAAAAGCCGAAGATAATAAATTTTAAGACCGGGTTCGCATTCATCCCGGCAAGGAGCAGTAAAATGAAGGCATTATTTTTAAGAAGAACGTATTTAGAAAAGACAAAAAAGAGCAACAATCCTATGACGATTGTCGAAATTTACAAGTTGCCGTCGTTAGACCAGGCGACTGGCGAAGTCCGCGGCGGAGAGCATCAGCAGTATTTCTTCAGCGAAAAAGATAAGCTGAACATAGGCGCCGACTGCAAGTTCGGCGATCTGGTAGATATCCGTATGGTGTTAGACGAAGTACGCAACGTCGGCGTGCCGGTCGCAATGACGGTAATAAAAAAGTGTCCGTATACGGATAAGGAATTAGGCATAACGGCGTGATTTTGCTGCCCTTTTAAGCGGCGCAAGCCGCTTAAAAGGGCAGGACTTGATATTTAGAAATAAGTTGTCCCGTTTTTTCTTGGAATAACTTTAATGCAGGTGGGGATATGGGAAGTTTTGATTATACTTCAGAATACTTTATAGACGTATCCCGTAAGTGCAAATACAATGATTACATGGCAGATTTTTATAACCAAATGGCTGACATGGAATACGACAAGCTATATCCGTTGTTCGAACGGGATTATGACAGGCGTTGTATATATCAATCAGAGACGTACCGCGAATTAAATAAATACCGTAACCGCGCGGAGGCGATAAGGGGCTGCATGCGGTCGGGCTGGACAAGCGATTATTACCGTTTCCAGGGCGTAAAGGTAGTAAACGGCGTAAACCGTTGCCGCGACCGTTTTTGTTACAACTGTCAGGCGATGGACAGTCTTCAGCGTTTCCACGAATACGCCCCCGTGATAGACGCCTTCAGCAAGGATTACGATATTTACCATTGCGTGTTTACTCAGCCGAACGTTCCTGGATTTATACTGAAGCAGACCATGGACCTTATGCAGGATTCGTTTTCGCGATTTATACGCTTTATGAACGGAAGCAAGAAAATCCGCGGTCTGGATTTGGTGGAAAAATACGGCTACGTCGGCGCCGTGCGCGCTTTGGAAGTATCGCAGAACGACAAAGACAAGAATTATCATCCTCATTTTCATTGCCTGTTGGTACTCAAAAAGGGGATAGATAAAACTCCGAAGCATAGAAACATGTTTACGGAAGACCGGACGCATAATCGTGAAGACAGGCTTTTTACAGATTTTGAAGTGTTTTTACAGCGTATCTGGTACTTATTGATGAACGGCATAAAGGTGACGTTAAAAAATTTAAACGATTTGCCTCAGTTAGGAACGAGGAGCTACCCGGACGGATTCAGTTGCTACGCAGAAGACGCTCACGGCAAATACCATGAAGTGTTTAAATACGCAACGAAGGGCAGCTTTAAGAACAGAAGCATATTAAACGATTTTGAATGTTTCCGCACGCTTTATGACGCATTGTACAGAAGAAGGGTATACCAGACGTACGGCTGTTTTTACGGCATCGATATGAACGAAATTCACGAACAAGTTAACCCGTCGGATATAGCGGATATATGTTTCCAGGAGCTAATAGAAAAATTAAACAGCTATGAAACGCCCGAAGTGGTGTATGAAAGTCTTACGGATATATTGCGTATAACGATAGGCGAGCACTCAGTCAGATATTTGTCTGCACAAAGCATACGTCATTACTTTGACGAGTGTCCGAAAGACAAAAGGGCCGAACTGAAGGCGAAAATAGTGGCGTGCTTATGGGATAATGTGTAAAAATCAAATATAAAAGGAAGGTAAAAAATTATGGCACGTAAGAAAAAGTACACAAAGGCTGATGTTAAAAGTAAAAATACTTTTTCATTAGGCAGAACGAAGTCTGGCAGAGGCAGTATTGACGGTACTGTCGTAACGTACAATGACGGTAATCGTCAGACGTTTCTCACGCCAAGCGGAAAGGGTAAAAAGTATGCTCAGGAAATAAAGACGGGACGTCGTTTTACTAATGATGGCGAAGCAAAAGTAGATGACGAAGGTTATGAACTTCGTGTTACGAAAGAGGGCCAGGCATATCGAGCCGGTTATCTGGATGCACAGAAAGACAGCGCTAACGCCTGGAAGGCAAAACGTAAATAATTTAAAAGCTTTTTTTTAACGTATGAAAAAGGAAAGAAGTAAAGGTAAGTCTCGTGATTCTCCTAAAGCGCGTGACGAGTTTAGATTTAATAATAATACTAATCATCCGAATTATATTTTCGAAGAAAGTAATGGCAGATATAGGGGAATGGGTATAACGCATGAACCTGTTACTTTTGGAAAAAAGAATATGCCTTTAAAAGTTAATCCTCAGATTAAAGATACTCGTAAAGCTTATGTTAGAAATGGAACGATTTCGGAAAAGAAAAAATACTACAGCAAGAATACTTTAAATGATTATAAGTTTAGCGATATTGCTAATGTAAAGGCGAAAAAGCGTAATTATAAGAAAAATAGAAAAAAATCGCATAAAAAAACAAGTAAACAACACAGATACAATCTGCCACATCTGTTTACTTGCTTTACAGGCAAAGCTGGAGGGCGAACCTCATTGCTCAAGCCTGTTGCAGTAAAATCATTTACTACAATTACATTATATGCAATTAAATAAAAAATGTCAAGTGTAATAAGTAAAAAATAACCACCCTTTCAGGCGGTTAAATGAGAAGTCTACGCACTAAGACCAAACGTTCTTCTCTGTCAACGCGGAGATCCCCGTTGCTGCCCCCTACGGGGCGGTGGTCGATTATTATTATAGCGAGGTCTGTTTAAAATGTCAAGTACTAAAAAGAAAAGAAAGTCGCAATATACAGCGGAGCAAAAATTTGATTATCATATGGCTAGAACCAATGATTTAACATTGTCAAAAAATAAGCGTATATATTCTGAAAATTGGGTAAGAGGCTTTATTGATGCTCATGCGGATAATAATTTACGTGCAGCTCAAGAAGAATATAACAGAAATAAAAAATATATGGACAGCACGGGAAAAGCTATTTATCAGGGAAATATTAATGGCTTAAAAACTGCCGTTAAGGATAAGGAAGCCGCTTACAAGGTTCGTTATCATTTAGCGTATGATTGGCGGAAATAAAATAACCACCCTTTTAGGTGGTTAAATGTGAAGCCTCACAGCTTTAAAGGAGTTTTGTCAATGACGAACGATGTGAATAAGGAAAAATATTATGCGGCTTGTTAAAATAAAGAATAAATATTTATTTGATAGTAATAATCCTGAAGGAACGCATACATATGCGGTATATCGAGATAATAAAACGCATGAATTACGTGCGGTTGCTTTAACGCATTTATACGTAAAGGATGAAAAGAGATTTAAGCAAGTGCGTAAGGGTAATATTCATATAGAGAAAT
>JAJPXK010000191.1:0-4319 GCA_021205485.1 Clostridia bacterium
ACTTTTCTTCCACCTTGTCGTAAAGCGCGTTCACCGCTTCGCCGAATACGTTTAAGTTATAATTTAAGTAGCGGTCTGTAAAAATAAACAACGCCCCGCAGAGCGTTATCGCCGCCAGCGTCAGCCATAAAGTCCTTACCATTTTCCGCCCGTCTCTATTTTAAATATTTTATACGACTTTCCCCTTTCCTGAAAGTAGACCCTGCCGCTTCCGTCCACCGTCATAACCAGCACCTTTTTTAGTTTTACGCTCTGCTCTTCTAAAAATTGTTTTATATCATTTTCGGATAATCTGCACATTTCAAGGTTGTGTTTATTAAGCTTGCCGCTGTCTATTATCATCACCGCCAGCGACTCTGTGATATTTTCTTTAGGCAGGGCGGAAAATCCGCCGTTCGCCTCGTACAGCCCGTAGTATACGTCGTCCAGATTAAAATACCCCGCCGCCCGCATGCTCTCCGCCAGGTCAGAAACGTCTAAATTGTTCTTTTTAAGCTGGTATTCGTCCAGCCCGTCTTTTGTAATGACGATAGACGGCCTTCCGCAGATTACAGCCTTCATAGGGCTGAATTTAAGGTCGAGCAAAATTACAATCTGGTGCAGTATAAAAATCGCGACAATGGCAACAATTCCGTATAAAAGGGGTATGGTGGTGTCCGCCATAGGTATGCAGGCGAGTTCGGCTATGACAAGGGTTATCACAAACTCAAAGGGCTGCATTTCGCCTATCTGGCTTTTGCCCATAAGCCGCATTACTATAAGCAGGGTAATAAATATTGCCGCCGTTCTGATAAAAATAAGAGCCATATAATTTAAGTATCGGGCAAAAGAGGCGTAAATATTCTTGCAAAAGGGTTTAAACAGTGGTATACTTATTGCAATCAGGTTAATTGTACAGTCGCGTTAAGTGTTGCCGTATAAGGACGTACGGCAAACGAAAGGTTTTCTGCCTGCGGTGGCTGTACGCGTCCCTATAAAGTACGGACGCTTAAAAAGCGTCTTTTGTTTTTTTAAGGACGCCGTTTCAGGGGTCTTTTTTTATGGATTATGAAAATTTTCCCGCGATAAATTATGTACGAGGGCTGCAGACAAAGGGCAGCCGCTACGGGCTTGAACGCACAAGGAAGCTTCTGGATCTTTTGTCTTCGCCCGACGACAAGCTTAAAATCATACACGTCGCGGGCACAAACGGCAAGGGTTCGGTATGTTCTTATATAACGAATATTCTGCTGGCCGCAGGCAAAAAAACGGGTACTTTTACCTCGCCCGCGGTGTACTCTTACGAAGAACAGTTTGCCATAGACGGAAAGCCTGACCTTGCCCTTACCGAAAAATATCTGGAACAGACTTTGCTCGCCGCGAAGGGGCTTGACGACAGCCCTACGGCCTTCGAATTGGAGACGTGCGCCGCCCTCGCCATGTTCGCGGGCGAAGGCTGCGAGTACGCCGCAGTGGAATGCGGGCTCGGGGGTCTGAGCGATTCCACCAACGCGATAAATAAAAAATGCGTCGCAGTGATAAACTCAATATCACTTGAACATACGGCTTTGTTAGGGCATACTATAGGGGCAATCGCAAAACAGAAGGCGGGAATAATCAAAAACTGCCCCGCGGTGATAAACGCCCTTCAGCAGCCTGAAGTATTGCGTTATTTTGAGGATATAGGCGGGGTAATCGCAGAAACGCCTCAGATTTTAACCGACGACGTAAACGGCTGCGTATTTACCGTCGGCGGCAAAAAATACAGCGTAAAAATGCACGGCAAAGAGCAGGCTTACAACGCCGCCGCAGCCATAAAGGCGTGCGAAATTTTAGGCGTAGACGGCGGCGCTATAAAAAACGGGCTTGAAAACGCAATTCTCGGCGGCAGGGTAGAGGTTATCCCCCGCCAAAAAACGTACATACTCGACGGGGCTCACAACCCCGCAAGTTTTGCGCCGCTTGTAAGCTTTTTAAAGGCAAACTTCGGGTCTGAAAAGCTCACTATAATTTACGGGTGCCTTTCTGACAAAGATACCGATGGCTGCGTCAGGCTTTTATCAGAATTAAACGGCGAAGTCATAGTTGTTACCCCTGTAAGTTACAGGGCGAAACAGGCTGCGGAAGTATATACAATCTGCAAAAAATATTTTAATAGCGTCAGGCTTGCGGACGGCGTTCCGCAGGCTTTGGACCTGGCGAATGGCGAAGCCGTGGTTGTATGCGGCTCATTTACTCTTTTAAAGGAGGCGAAGGAATGGATAGGCAAAAGGCAATAAAGGCGGTAGAGGACTTTCTCGCCGCGGTCGGCGAAGACGTTACCCGCGAGGGGCTTAAAGACACCCCCGCCCGCGTGGCCGATATGTACGCCGAGCTTTTAAGCGGCGAGGGCAAGACTGCGGAAGAACACCTTTCAAAGACTTTCGAGGTGCAGTCGGGCGACATTGTAATAGAAAAGGACATCGCCTTTTCGTCTATGTGCGAGCATCATCTTATGCCCTTTTTCGGTAAAATCGCCATAGCCTACATTCCGTCGGGCAGGGTCGCGGGGCTCTCTAAGCTCGCCCGTACGGTAGAAGTTTACGCGAGAAGGCTCCAGCTTCAGGAACAGCTCACTTCGCAGATCGCCGAAGCTGTATACAACTGCCTTTCGCCCGTAGGCGTAATGGTGGTATGCGAAGCCGAACACACCTGCATGACGTGCAGGGGAGTTAAAAAGATAGGCAGCAAGACGGTAACTTACGCCGTAAAAGGCGATTTTCCCCGCGAAAGGGTACAGGAGGTTTTAACCTTAATAAAATGATTATAGGCGAAAAAACTTTTACCCGCGGCACGCATGTAATGGCCATATTGAACCTTACGCCCGACAGTTTCTGGAAAAACAGCAGGGTCGCCGCCGACGACGCTCTGTTCGCCGCCGAAAGGGCGATAGAGGAGGGGGCGGAAATCCTTGATATAGGGGCGCAGTCCACCCGCCCGGGATATACCGAAGTCTCGGCCGAGGAGGAAATTTCCCGCTTTGCAAACCCCGTGCGGGAGATAAAAAAACGTTTCGACATCCCCCTTTCGGTAGACACCTATTTTTCACTCTCGGCCAGGGCCGCTTTGGACGAAGGGGCGGATATGATAAACGACGTGTACGGCCTTACTCATGACGGCGATATGGCGGAGGTTATAGCAAAATACAACGCCTCCGTCTGCATTATGCACAACGCAAAAAAACAGCTTGAGGGCGATATATTCCCGCAGATAACGGCGTTTTTGCAAAATTCAGTAAACCTCGCCATAGATGCGGGAATAGATAAAAATAAAATCTGCCTTGACGGCGGAATAGGGTTCGCCAAAGACAGGCTGCAGAATCTGGAACTTCTGGCCTCTTACGACAGGCTCTCTGTTTTAGGTTATCCCCTTTTGTTAGGAACAAGCCGCAAATCGCTCTTCGGCGGGGACGTAAACGACAGGCTTGAGCCTACATTAAAGAGTACAAAGCTCTCCGTAAAAAAGGGAATAATGTTCGTCCGCGTACACGACGTAAAGCAAAACGTACAGGCAATAAAGGAGGCTCGGGATGAATACGGTATGTGTTAAAAAACTCAACGTTATGGCCTGCCACGGCGTAAACGATTTTGAAAAGAAGCAAAAACAGCGTTTTGTTTTTTCGGTTGAAGTAAAGACCGATTTTTCCGAAGCGGCGAAGGACGACGACCTTTCAAAGACGATAAATTATTCGTCGCTCTGCAAACGCATTATCGCCGTAGCTACGGGCAACGTATTCGATTTAATCGAAACTCTTGCCTACCGCTGCGCGTATGATATAATGGAAAATTTCCCCTCGGCCAAGGCCGTTTCGTTAACGGTGGAAAAACCCGACGCCCCTATGAGCGCGGATTTTAAATCTGTTTCCGTCACCGTGGAGCTTGAAAGGCATACCGTTTATTTATCGTTAGGCTCCAGCCTCGGCGACAAAAAGGCCTACCTTGACTTCGCCGTAAAAGAGCTGTCGCTTACAAAGGGAATAAGCGTGAAAGCCGTTTCGTCCTATTATAAAAGCAAGCCCTACGGCGGCGTCGCAAAAGAGGAGTTTTTAAACGCCTGCGTAATGGCCGAAACCTATCTTGAGCCTCACGTCCTTTTAAGGGAAATAAACAGGATAGAGGCGGCGGGCGAACGCATAAGGGATATAAGATGGAACGACAGGACCCTGGATATAGACATAATCTTTTACGGCCATGAAATTATTTGCGACGACCTGCTCACCGTTCCGCACCCCGATTATACAAACCGCAGCTTTGTTTTAACGCCTTTAAAGGAAATCGCCCCCGACTTTGTATGCCCGTTTC
>JAJPXK010000191.1:4329-8419 GCA_021205485.1 Clostridia bacterium
CGCAAGCGTATCGCCGATTTGCCGTCGCCCGAAGCAAAAAATTAATTTTTTTATACAAAATAAAAAATTTTAATAGTACAAACTGCATAAAAATTGTCAAAACGTATGTACAAACATTTGGAAATATGCTATAATTTCTATACATTGGGGTGCTGTATTTTGCAACTAAAAAGCAATTAAATAAGCACCGTTTTTAAGGCTTGAGCGGCTGACTTTGCCGCAGGCCATTCTGTATTCGGCGGCTAAGGCAATACGCGCTTTCCGATGTAGCGTACGCCGCGTACAAGGGAGTATTTATTTTGGAAAAAATAGGCATCATCGATTTAGGTTCAAATTCTGCAAGGCTCGTCATCGTAAACCTTTTTGAAGATGGGTATTTTATGGTCGTAGACGAACTTAAAGAAAGCGTTCGTTTAGGGCAGGATATGGAAAGAGACGGCTTTTTAAAGCCTCAGCGCGTCGCCGAAACAATCAAAACGTTGAAAATGTTCCGCAAATTATGCGACGCAAGCGGAGTAAGCCGCATAATAACCGTCGCAACCGAGGCTGTCCGCAAGGCCAAAAACCAGCGCAGCTTTTTAGACGAAATCCAGGCAAACTGCGGCATAAAAATTAAAGTTTTGACGCCCGAAGAAGAGGCGACTTACGTCTACCGCGGCGTCATAAACACAATGGACGTTCCTAAGGGGCTTATCCTTGAAATCGGCGGCGGCTCGACAAAAATCGTCTACTACAACAGGCGCAATATGTTAAACTACGTCACGTTGCCCTTCGGCGCCGTAACCCTCACCGATATGTTCGGCAAAGACGGGTTAAAGCCCGAAGAACAGGCCAACAAGATAGAAGAATTTTTCACCGAACAGCTTAAAAATATAGACTGGCTTTCGGAAGTTGACCCCGACGTGCATATGATAGGCGTAGGCGGTTCGTTCAGGAACCTCTTTAAAATCAACAAAATGGTGCATAAGTATCCTTTGGATACCGTGCATAACTACAATATGATGACCGAGGACTTTTTGCCCCTTTACGATATGATAAAGGTCCTCGACCTCGATAAAAAGAAGAAGATAAAGGGTCTGTCTGCCGAAAGGGCGGATATTCTGCCCGCGGCCCTCGCCGTAATCAAGGCGTTCACCACCTATATGGCGATGGAAAGCTTCACCATATCAGGGGCCGGCTTAAGGGAAGGAATAATGTTCAACCAGGCTTTGCCCTCAACGATAGAAAAACCCGTGTCCGACGTTCTCAACTACTCGCTCACAACGCTTGTAAAATGGTATGATTGCGACGAAAAACACGTAGAACACGTGGTAAACCTCTCTATCCAGCTTTTCAAACAGCTCAGGGTGCTCCATAAGTTCCCCCGCCAGTACCTCAAAGTGCTTAAAATCGCCGCTACGCTTCACGACTGCGGCATGCGGATAAAATTTTATAACCATCAGCGCCATAGCTGGTATATGATATTGAACGCCAATTTATACGGCGTCAGCCACAGGGAGATTATCCTCGCGGCTTTCGTGGCGTGCTGCCACAAAAAAGAGGATATTAATCCCGCCGACTGGGCAAGGTTCAAAGATATTTTACGCGACGAAGATTTAGAGATTGTAAAACGCCTCGGCGTGATGCTCCGCATCGCCGAAAGTTTAGACAGAAGCATGTCCGGCACGATAAAGGGCATCAACTGCGATATCTTAGGCGATTCTGTCATTATGAAGACAGAGGTAGAGGGCGATGCAACCCTTGAAATCCGCGACGCTTTGACGGCGGGAACGGAGTTTAAAAAGGCTTTCCACAAAACTCTTGAAATTTTATAAAGCGTAGACAATGCCGCCGTGTGCGGCATTTCAGCCGTTTAAGGTCAATTATGCAGATTGTTTTAGCCAGCGCCTCCCCGAGGCGGAAGGAACTTCTCTCGCAGATAGTATCAGATTTTATAACCGACCCCGCGACTTGCGGCGAAGAGGTGAATATCTCCCTTTCCCCCGAAGATATAGCGCAAGGTCTGGCCGAACAAAAGTGCGAGGACGTGTTTTTACGCCACTTAAGCAGCGTTGTGATAGGCTGCGACACCATAGTTGTATATAAGGGCGAGATTTTAGGCAAACCGAAAGACGCTCAAGACGCTATACACACGCTTAAAAAACTTTCGGGAAAGACGCATTGCGTAATAACGGGCGTGTGCGTAAAGAGCGGGAATAAAAAGCTTGTAAAATATGAAAAAACAGAGGTTAGATTAAACATATTGTCGGACGAATTTATAAAAGAGTACGTCGGCGGCGGGTCGCCCTTAGACAAGGCTGGCAGCTACGGCATACAGGACGGAGGCCTGGTAGAACAGTACTTCGGAAGTTTTACCAACGTGGTAGGCCTGCCCGTAGAGCTTGTTGGCAATATGCTTAAAGAGATTGTTTCGGATTTATGATTAAACTTGCGATAGACTTAGGTTCATGGGTCACAAAAATTTATATGTCGGGCTGCGGCGTGGTATTGGCCGAAGCTACGTGCGTCGCGGTGGAAGGGCAGCCTGACGGCGGCTACGCCGTAAAATTTCTCGGCGACAAGGCGAGGGCGCTTTCCGGCAAAGCCGCGCAGAACACGCAGATAGTAAACCCCGTGGTAGACGGCGATATCGTGCATGAAGAGCTTGTTTCGCCGCTTTTAAAGTTCTTTTTAAGCAAGCTTGAAATTACTCCCCGCAAGGCCCGCCGCACCGAAATTTTATTTATCCTTCCCTGCGGCAGCAAGGGCGAGCTCAAGGAAAAATATCTCCGCCTCGCCGACTCCTGCGGGATAGGCAGGGTACGCTTTACGCAGGCCCCTTTCGCCGCCATACTCGGCGCCAACGTGCCTTTAAGCGAGGCCACGCCCGTATTTACAGTAGACATAGGCTACGCCCTTACCAATATCGCGGCGTTTTCGCTTGACGGGCTTATTTCGGGCATGAGCATAAATATAGGCGGGGGAAATATAGACGTTCACCTTATGGACGCTCTCGCCGAAACCCGCAATCTGCGTATAGGCTCGCTTACGGCCGAAAGGCTTAAAAATTCCGTCTCGAGCTTTGTCTCGCACGACAATAAAATGGCTGTGATAGACGGCCGAGACGCTTCAAGCGGTACGCCTTCGTCGATATGCGTAACCACCGAAGAAATTTACGATATTTTAACCACGTACATAGACAAAATTTTAGAGTATGTTACTATAGTGGTATCTAAACTTCCCGCCGAGGTCGCGTCTTCGGTGATGCATTCGGGCGTGTACCTTTCGGGCGGGCTCGCGAAAACCGACGGAATCGCCGAATATATAAGCGACAATCTCGGCGTGCCCGTAAATGTAACCGAAGAGCCTCAGCTCACCTCGGTTATAGGCGGCGGGGTGATTCTTTCAAGCGAATTTTATACAAAAATGGTAACTTCGCACGACTAAAAACAGCGTTAATTGCGGCATATATCCGCACGAATTTCAAAGCCTCTGACTTCAGGGGCTTTATTTTTTTTGTCTTATCGCACAAATTTTTTGTTGCTGAATAATTTATTATTTCAGGTAAAATATCTGATTTTTTTGTCTTTATGTATTGAATTTATTATATTAATATGGTATAATAGTATCGGTGGAGAATCTGAATGCGATGCGTGGACAGGCTTTGTGTCGTGTTTTCGCAGCGTATAAAAAATTGTCCGCCTTAAGAGGAGGATTTTTTAATGCGTAAAAAAATCTTTGTGACATTCCTTTCAATAATTTCAGCCGTCTGCCTTATGTTCGGCGTGGCGGCCTGCGACGAAGACGACAGCGGCTCGTCAAGCGGCAAGCAGGTTCCCGTATACCAGGGGATGGTAGTTTCTTCCACGGGCACATACAAAGCGTCGACCGATTCTGCAACGGCTTCGGCAAAAGTCGCTTCGGCGTACCCCGCCGGCGAAGTCTATTACGATAGCTACGGCAACTATTATGACGGCAACGGCGGCTACTTTGACTCTTACGGCGAGTATCACGACGGGTATTACGATTATAATGATTATTTTTATCATTTTAACCACTATTACGGCGACTACGAGGGCAAGGACGAAAACATAGACGCCGACCAGCCCTA
>JAJPXK010000150.1:0-4057 GCA_021205485.1 Clostridia bacterium
GGTGAAAATTATGATAAATATTCCTGAAATTAAAGTAGGCGTTGTCGCCGTTTCGCGCGACTGCTTCCCCGAAAGTCTTTCGGTAAACAGAAGAAAGGCCCTGATAGAGGCATACAAAAATAAGTACGGCGGCAAAAACGTATACGAATGTCCCGTGTGCATAGTAGAGAGCGAAATACACATGCGGCAGGCTCTTGACGACGTAATTAACGCAGGCTGCAACGCCCTCGCGGTGTATCTCGGCAACTTCGGGCCGGAAATTTCCGAAACTATGCTCGCTCAGGAGTTTGTCCGCAAGACAAACGGCCCCGTAATGTTTTTCGCGGCGGCTGAAGAGAATATCGCAACCCTCGCCGATTCGCGCGGCGACGCATACTGCGGAATGCTCAACGCCAGCTATAATTTAAAGCTTCGCGGCGTAAAAGCATATATACCCGAATATCCCGTAGGCGACGCCGAAGAATGCGCCGATATGCTGCACGACTTTTTGCCTGTGGCCAGGGCGGTGTACGGGCTCAGGAATTTAAAAATTATATCTTTCGGGCCCCGCCCTCAAAATTTTTTCGCGTGCAACGCACCCGTGCAGCAGCTCTACAACTTAGGGGTGGAGATAGAGGAAAATTCCGAGCTTGACTTATTCGAAAGTTTCAATAACCACGCGGGCGACAAACGCATACCCGAAGTTGCAGCCGATATGCAAAAGGAGCTTGGAAAAGGCAATAAAAAGCCTGAAATTCTTGAAAAACTCGCTCAGTACGAGCTTACCCTTTTAGACTGGATAGAAAATCACAGGGGTTCAAAGCAGTTTGTAGCGTTGGCAGGCAAGTGCTGGCCCGCCTTCCAGACTCAGTTTAAATTTGTGCCCTGCTATGTAAACTCCCGCCTTACGGGCAGAGGCATACCCGTCTCATGCGAGGTGGATATCTACGGCTGTCTTTCGGAATTTGTAGGAACTTGCGTATCAGAGGACTGCGTAACTCTGTTAGATATCAACAACACCGTGCCTAAAGATCTCTACGACGAGGAAATCAAGGGCAAGTACGGCTACGAATTAACCGACACTTTCTTTGGCTTCCACTGCGGCAACACATGCAGCAAAAAACTGCGTTCGTCCGAGATGAAGTACCAGAAAATTATGGCCCGTTCACTCCCCGTAGAGGTTACAAACGGAACGCTTGAGGGCGATATCGCCGCCGGCGACATAACGTTCTACCGCCTGCAGTCCACGTCAGACAACAAGCTTCGGGCGTATGTGGCTCAGGGTGAAATTCTTCCCGCGGCTACACATTCATTCGGCGGCGTAGGCGTGTTCGCCATACCCGAAATGAAGCGTTTCTACCGCCACGTTTTAATAGAAAAGAACTTCCCTCACCACGGCGCGGTGGCGTTCGGCCACTACGGCAAGGCGCTGTACGAAGTATTCAAATACATAGGCGTTCCCGTCTGCGATATAGACTACAATCACGCAAAGTCCGACAGGTACAAGACCGAAAATCCCTTCGCCTGATATGAACGCTTATATAGGAATAGACCTCGGCACAAGCGGCGTAAAACTGCTGTTTGTCGATGCTAAAGGTACAATTTTAGCTGAAAATACTCAGAATTACCCCGTCTCTTACCCCGAAGCGGGCTGGAGCGAGCAATCCCCCGAATTGTGGCTCAAAGCCGTAAAAATCGGCGTCAAAGAACTTCTGAAGGGCGGCGACAGGTCGGCCGTAAAGGGAATTTCCTTCGGCGGGCAGATGCACGGGCTTGTCATCCTCGATAAAAACGATGAAGTCATCCGCCCCTGCATTTTGTGGAACGACGGCAGGACGGAAAGGGAGACGGCGTATTTAAACGACGTTGTAGGCAAAGAAAATCTTTTTAAATATACGGGCAATATAGCCTTCGCGGGTTTTACCGCGCCTAAAATTTTGTGGCTCAAACAAAACGAACCCGAAAATTTTGAAAAAATCGCTAAAATAATGCTGCCTAAAGACTACCTCGCATATATGTTCACGGGCGAATTTTGCACCGATTATTCCGACGCTTCGGGCACGCTTTTATTGGACGTCGAAAACCGCAAATGGAGCAGGCAGATGTGCGATATTTGCGGCATATGTGAGGGACAATTGCCAAAACTTTGCGAAAGTTTTTCTCCCGTCGGCGTAATAAAGGAGGCCGTAGCCAAAGATTTAGGCCTGCCGAAAAATACTGTTGTGGCCATCGGCGCGGGCGACAACGCCGCGGCGGCTGTAGGCACAGGCGCAACGGGTGGCGGCAAAGCCAATATCTCACTCGGCACAAGCGGCACGCTGTTTGTTTCCTCGCAAAAGTGCATAAAAGACAATTCTTACGCCCTTCACAGCTTTTGCCACGCAGACGGCGGCTGGCACCTTTTAGGGTGCATACTCTCGGCGGCGTCCTGCAATAGCTGGTGGATGAGCCTTATCGGCGCTGACGATTATGACGCCGAACAGAAGGGGCTTGAGCTGCTTCTCGGCGAAAACGACGTGTACTTTTTGCCCTATCTTACGGGCGAAAGGTGTCCTCATAACGACGTAAACGCCAGGGGCTGTTTTATCGGCCTCAATATAAATACAACCCGCGCTCAGATGACCCTCGCCGTTCTGGAAGGGGTGGCGTTCGCCATCCGCGACTGCCTTGAAAGGGCGAAAAGCTGCGGCGTCTCTGTTGAACGGGCGACTCTATGCGGCGGAGGGGCAAAAAGTCCCCTCTGGCGTAAAATCATGGCCGACGTTACAGGCATTCCTATAGATATTCCGCAGACCGAGCAGGGCCCCGCGTACGGCGCGGCGATGCTCGCTATGGTTTGCTGCGGCGAGTACCCCGACGCGCAGTCCGCCGCAGATAATCTTATAAAAATAAAAGAAACAATCTATCCCGATAAAACAATATCGCAAAAATACAAGAAAAAATACCAGAATTTCAGGGCGATGTACCCCGCTTTGAAAGACGTGTTCAAAAATCATATTCAATAATTATGGAAAGTTACTACTTAGGCCTGGAGCTTGGCTCAACCCGCATAAAATCTGTGCTTATAAACAGTAAAGGCAAGCTGTTTGCAAGCGGTTCTCACACATGGAACAACAATCTTGTAAACAACCTCTGGACTTACGGCGAAGATGAGATTGTTTCGGGTGTAAGCCAAAGCGTCAATAACCTCTTTAAAGACTTCGGCGGCGTTCCCGAATTGTCCGCCATAGGCGTTTCGGGAATGATGCACGGCTATATTGCCCTCGATAAAGACGGCAATCTTTTGACGCCGTTCAGAACATGGCGCAACACCAATACGGCGGAGGCGGCTGACGCTTTAACAAATCTGTTCGGCGTAAATATCCCTATGCGGTGGAGCGTGGCTCACCTCTACCAGGCTATATTGAACGGCGAGGAGCATGTAAAGGACATAGCTCATATAACAACCGTCGCGGGCTACGTTCAGTATAAGCTTACGGGTAAATTTGTCGTAGGCATAGGCGAAGCGAGCGGAATGTTCCCCGTAACGGAATGCGGCTATAATAAAGAGATGCTCGCAAAATTTGACGAACTTGTAAAAGACAGGGCGTATCCCTGGAAGATGGAGGATATTCTGCCCGAAGTTTTGCCGGCGGGCAAAGTCGCGGGCGTTGTCGCCAAAGAGGGGGCGAGTTATTTTAACATACCGCTTAAAGCGGGTACAAGAATGTGCCCTCCCGAGGGCGACGCAGGCACGGGAATGGCGGCTACAAACAGCGTAAAGCCAAAGACGGGCAACGTCTCGGCCGGTACTTCGGTCTTTTCTATGGTTGTTCTGGATAAGCCGTTAAAAAATCTGCACACCGAAATCGACGTTGTAGCCACTCCCGACGGCAAGCCCGTCGCCATGGTCCACTGCAACAACTGCACGTCGGATATCAACGCATGGATAGATTTTATAAAGCAGACTATGGAACAGTTCGGCTGCAAAATAGACGCGGCGGCTTTGACCGAGGGGCTTTTCAACCTGTCGCAAAACGCTGACGAAGACCTCGGCGGCCTTATGAATTACAACTATCTCTCGGGCGAGCCCGTAACG
>JAJPXK010000150.1:4067-8329 GCA_021205485.1 Clostridia bacterium
CTTTAACGAGGGCAGGCCGCTGTTTGTACGTACTTCGGACGGAAAATTAACGCCCGCAAATTTTATAAAAACGCAGATATATTCCGCGCTTGCAAGCCTCGCGTTAGGCATGGAAATTTTATACGACGAGGGGGTAAAGGTAGACGAGATGTTCGGCCACGGCGGTTTTTTCAAAACCCCGAAGGTAGGCCAGCTCGCCATGAGCGCCGCGATAAAATCGCCCGTCACCGTTATGAAAAACGCAGGCGAAGGCGGGCCGTACGGCATGGCGCTGCTTGCGGCGTTTACCGACGCCGGTTGCCCTCTGCCTGAATTTTTAGACGGCGTTTTCGCCGACTGCGAAAAGCTTACCCTTACGGCGGACGAAAGGGAAAACGCCATGTTTTGCAGCTTTCTTAAAAGGTATAAAAAGGGACTTGCGGCAGAAAAAGCTGCGGCGGAGAATTTGTAATGATAGAAGAACTTAAAAAAATCGTCTTTGAAGAGAATTTAAAACTTGTAAAACACGGCCTTGTTGTTTTAACATGGGGCAATGTTTCGGGCATAGACAGGCAAAAGGGGCTGGTTGCGATAAAGCCGAGCGGCGTTCCGTACGAAAGTATGACCGCCGAAGATATGGTTGTCGTGGATATGGAAGGGAACGTTGTCGAGGGCAGGTATAAACCTTCTTCCGACACGCCTACGCATCTGTATCTGTATAAAAATTTTAAAGATATAGGGGGAGTGGTCCACACTCATTCTCTGTCCGCCACGTCCTGGTCGCAGGCGGGGCAGGCTATCCCCGCGTACGGCACAACGCACGCCGACTGTTTTTACGGCGAAGTCCCCTGTACAAGAAAACTCACCAAAGAAGAGATAGAAGAGGCATACGAATTAAACACGGGCAAGGTAATAGTTGAAACTTTTGCCGATAAAGATTATATGGCTGTTCCAGCCGTCCTCGTAAAAAACCACGGACCCTTTACATGGGGCGCTACTCCTGAAAAGGCTGTAGAAAACGCCGTAACGCTTGAGGCTGTAGCTCAGATGGCTATAAATACGCTGAGTATAAACCCTGCCGCCGTTCCCGTAGAAAAATACCTTTTAGACAAGCACTATTTCCGCAAGCACGGCAAAAACGCCTATTACGGACAGAATACAACAAACAAAAAATACTGAAATTTTAGCCCTGAAATCACGTCTTAATCACCATCCTGACAAAATTTTGCAGTATATTAGTCCTGTAATTTTGTTAAGATGGTTTTTTTGCGTTTCGGCAAAAAAACCGAGTAAAAAAATTTTTAGCCCACTGAAAATAAAATGAAAAAAATTGTAAAATGGTGCATATGCGTACTTATCGCCGCGATAATTGTATTTATCGCCGTATATATCTGCCTTTTCGCCGTTCCGTTTTCCGGCAACGAGGAACTTTCGGAAGAATTTACTTCTTCCGTAAACGTAAACGACTATTACGGCGACGGCGCTTCGGAGCGGGTACGCCTTTTAGACGACCCTCAGGAGTCGTTTACATACAGAATGAACCTGATAGAACAGGCTCAGGGCGAGATTGTCTTTTCCGTCTATACTACAACAGACAGCAATACCACGCATATTTTTCTCGGCGCGCTTTTAAAAAAGGCGGATGAGGGAGTAAAGGTAAAAATGGTGTTCGACGGCAAATTCGCCATGCTTTCAAACAAAGCGAAATACGCCCTTATGGCAAACGAAAATGTTGAGCTGTATTATTACAACGAAATAAAATTTCTTCAGCCTTCAAAGTTAAACGCCTGCATGCACGATAAATACCTTATAGTTGACGGTAAATATATGATTTTCGGCGGCAGAAACGTAGGCGATTACTGCTACGCCGACGAAAGTTACGACGGCGATTTAACTTTAGACCGCGAGGTTCTGGTCTACGACAGCCAAAAAACGGACGGCGGCGCCATAGATCAGGTGAGGGAATATTTTGACCAGGTTGTTTCTGAAGACGTCTGCGGGCTTAAAGACGGACTTTCTGACGGCAAACGTAAAAAGGGAGAGGCTTACGCAAAGGAACTTGTCTCTCTTTCAGAGGAATATTACAGCGAAAAGGGTGTTTATATAGATTATTCTGCTGAGACGGTCGCCGTAAACAAAATAACCCTTGTAACCAATCCTACGCACGCGGGGCGTAAAGAGGCGAGGGTAGGCTATACCCTCTATAAGCTCGCGTTAAATTCAGATAAAGTGTTTATTCAGTCGCCCTATGTTGCCCTTGATTCGGAGCATCTTTCTTACTTTACGGGTTTAACGAAAACTTGCGAAAGCGTGACCCTTCTTACAAATTCTATAGGCACAACGCCTAATCTTCCCGCCTATTCAAACTACTATGTGCGGCGTAAAAGCCTTGTAGAAGGCGGCATAGATATCTACGAGTATTAGAGCGAAAACAGTTCTATACACGCAAAGACGTATTTGTTCGGCGACAGATTGACGGCCATCGGCTCGTTTAATTTAGACGAAAGAAGCCTTGAAATCGATACCGAATCCATGCTTATTATAGACGGCGAAGAGTTTCAGGACATTGTAACAGATACGCTCGATACTTACATTTCCACGTCTTTGCGGGTAGGGGAGGACAATAAATATATCGCAGACGAAAATGTAACCGAAACCGAGGCGGGCTTTATAAAAAAGTCTCTCTACGCCGTCGCGGGAACGCTGCTTCGCCCCTTCGTCTCGCTGCTTTAATTGTTATAAAAAACCATTCAGGCTAAAGCCTGAATGGTTTTTTGTTGTAATGTTTAATTATTATTTTGTCATTCCTTCCTGAACTGCAACCGCAACGGCTACGGTAGCGCCTACCATATCCAGCTTGAGCCTATATGTTTGGATTAGCCAGAAAATGTAGGTAGCAGTTTAAAATCTTTCGGGATAAAACGACAAAATTTATCGGAATAAATAACTAAAATCCTTCGGAATACTCTTGCTAAATCTTTCGGAGTATGCTATAATACCAGAAAAGGAAGGTGTAATTATGGAAAGAGTAGCTAACAGGGAAGAATATAAAGAAAGAATTATAGATAAAGCTGTAGAAAAATATTTATCTGCGTTTGGGGCTATTTGTATTGAAGGTCCGAAATGGTGCGGTAAAAGTTGGACATCATCTTATCATAGCAACAGTGAGTTTTTAATAGGCGACCCTAACAATAACTTTCAAAATAGGATGCTTGCCGAAATGTCTCCTTCATTAGTATTGGAAGGTGATACGCCGCGAATGATAGATGAATGGCAGGAAGTGCCTTCTGTCTGGGATGCCGTCCGTTATACTGTTGACGCACGTGCTAAAAAGGGACAGTTTATATTGACTGGTTCTTCCACGCCTAAAAGGAAAGGCGTTATGCATAGCGGCGCTGGTAGGATAGGTAAATTAAGAATGCACACCATGTCGCTTTATGAAACGGGCGAGTCAAGCGGCAAGGTGTCATTGGAAATGCTGTGCAACGGCGAGTTTACGCCTGCTTTGACAGGTGAGGTAAGTCTGCGCGATATAATAAAATATATAGTTCGCGGCGGTTGGCCCGGCAATCTGAATGTGGCTGAAGAAGATAGTATGCTTTTGCCCGAATCGTATATAAACGCCATTTTGGATGATGACGTGAACAGAATTGACGAGGGTAAATACGATATTGCAAAAATGCGGTTATTGCTCCGTTCGCTGGCTCGTAATGAGAGTACAACGGCGAGCAAAAATAAACTGCTTGACGATATAAAGGAAAAAGACGGCGAAAAATTAGACCCCGATACAATCTCTACCTATTTAAGCGTGTTTGAAAGGTTGTTCTTGTTGGATAACCAACCGCCGTTCTCGTCAAATATCCGCTCATCTGTAAGGGTGAAGCAAGCAGAAAAGAGACATTTTTGTGATCCCGCGCTTGCCTGCGCTTTGCTAAAAGCAACACCCGATAAACTTTTAAATGATTTACAGACGTTAGGTTTTTTGTTTGAATCTCTTTGCGAACACGACTTAAATGTGTATGCACAGTCTTTTGGCGGCAAATTATATCATTATCAAGATTATAAGGGTAATGAGATAGACGCGGTAGTTGAATTAAACGATGGAAGGTGGAGCGCTTTTGAAATAAAACTAGGTGCAAACCAAATAGATAAAGCTGCTGAATCGCTCTTAAAAATAAAAGATAGCTTTATAAAAGAAGGTGACAATCCGCCTTCAGTACTTTGTGTTATTTGCGGGTTATCTAATGCTACATATCAAAGACCAGATGGCGTATATGTAGTGC
>JAJPXK010000040.1:0-3751 GCA_021205485.1 Clostridia bacterium
CTGTCGCAAGCTTATCGCATAAATTATTGTATTCGTTGTCGGCGTGCCCCTTTACTTTGTTGAATGCAACATTGTGCACTTCGGTTAAAAGCAAGAGTTCCTGCCACAAATCGGCGTTTAGTACCGGTTTTTTATCGGGTTTTATCCACCCCGCGCTGCGCCAGCTATATATCCACCGCATGGCAAACGCGTTAACGGTATACGCAGAATCGCTGTAAACCTGTACCGAACACGGCTCTTTGAGGCATTTAAGCCCCTCTATTACGGCCGTTAGCTCCATCCGGTTGTTTGTTGTGTTATCCTCGGCGCCGCTTATCTGCTTTTCGTGCCCGTTGTACATCAGAACGGCTCCCCAGCCGCCTACGCCGGGATTGCCCGAACAGGCCCCGTCGGTATATAAAATGACCTGTTTCATCTATTCGGAAAGTTCTTTAGACCTGTTTGTACAAGCCGTTACCGCTTCGTCTATTATCGAGCTGAAGTTTCTGTTCTGGAAAACTTTTACAGCTTCTATTGTAGTGCCGCCCTTGCTGCAAACTTTTTTTATAAGTTCGGGCACCGAGCAGTCGCTTTCGTTTACAAGTTCGGCGCTGCCTATGACGGTCTGCACGGCGAGAATGGTAGCTTCGTTTTTAGTGAGCCCCTGCTTTACGCCGGCGTCTATAAGGCCGTCTATAAACATAAATACATACGCGGGGCCGCTGCCGCTTATTCCAGTCACTGCGTCCATCTTGCTTTCGCTTATGCTTAAAGTAGTGCCTAAACAATTTAAAACGCTGCCTATAAAGTCGGTATCGGCGACGTCGCTGTTAAAATCCGACATATCGACGCCGATAACGCCGCTGCCTATAGAACACGGCAGATTAGGCATACATCGGGCCACTTTGGAATGTCTGCCTAAAAGAGCCTTTATTTTCTCTTTCTTTACCCCCGCCATGATTGAGATTACCTTTTCGGGCATAGCTCCGTCAAGGCTCTTAACCACATCGGGGAAACTTTGAGGTTTTACGGCGATAAGCACAAATTCGCTGTTTTCTGCGACGTATTTATTGTCGTTTGTGCCTATCACGCCGAGTTCCGCGGCTTTATCCAAAGAATTTTCGTCGGGGTCGCTCACTATAACCTTTTTCGCCCTCAGCAAATCGGAAAGAATGACGCCTTTAAGTATGGACTGAGCCATAAAACCACAGCCGATTATTCCAAGTTTAAATTGTTTTTTCATAATATCGCTCCAAAATCAGTTGACTAAAAAAAGACAATCATTTATAATATTGTATGTTTTTAGGGGAGTGGCTCAACGGTAGAGTAATGGTCTCCAAAACCACTGGTTGCGTGTTCGAATCGCGTCTCCCCTGCCAACCTTTCAAAAATGCCCGATTTTAAGCCAAAAAAGCTTATTTTCGGGTATTTTTATTTATATGCTTATTTTTTATCGGTAAATCTGACACAATTTTAATCAACTTACCGCTGTAAATAAATATACCCTTTATCTTTAAATATGTCAAGTAAAAAGCTCTTACCCTTGGTATAAGTAAGAGCTTTTATGTTTATTGTTGCAGAGTTTTGCTGCGGCCGAGGACATATTTCACTATAACTTCCGCCGTTTCTTCCGCCCCCGCGGACGAATCCACGCATAAATCGTAGTTGTTTTTATCGCCCCAGTCACGTCCGGATATAAAGTGATAATACTTCTTTCTCGCGTCGTCTGACTGCGTCATATGTTTTTCCGCCGAGACGTCGTCATCGCCGTACAATTCTTTAATAGTTTTTATTTTTACGCTTTCATCTGCGTAAATAAACACCTTTATACAGTCGTAATAGTCCTTTAAAATGAAGTCCGCGCCCCTTCCTACTATTACGCAGCTTTCGGCGTCGGCGATTTTGCGGATTACTTTCGCCTGCTCTATTATGGCCTGGCCGTTCGCCGCCGTGGCGAGATATGTGTTGTAAAGTTTTTTGCTGCCGTCTTCGGTAGAATCGTCTATGACGTCCTTAAAAAGTCCGCTTTCTTCGGCGACTTTAGCCGCGATTTCTTTATCGTAGTACGCGACGCCGAGCTTTTCAGCGACAAGTTTGCCAATATATTTGCCGTGCGAGCCGTGTTCGCGGGAAATAGTTACGATAAGATTTCCGCTTTGAGCCTGTTTCGCCCCTTCCATAGGAACGATCTTGCGTTTATACGTATCATAAAGGATGTATACGCTTACTATCGCCGTAAGAACTTCGCTGATAACGAGCGACCACCATACGGTATCGAGCGGATTGCTTGTAAGCGTAAATGCGTAAGCTACAGGAAAGACGAAAACCACCAGACGCAACAGCGAGATAATAAGGGGCCGTATGGCGTAACGGAACGCCTGCAATACGCCCTGCACGGCTACGCTGAACGCCATGAATATATAGCCTATAGCAGAAATTCTTATAGCCGTTTCTACAACGTCTTTTGTCTGCGAATCGGCTTCGAGGCTTGTCGCGCTGAAAAGCGAAGCGAAAGGCGTGGCGAGAGCCTCAAACAGAATTGTCACGGCGACGGCGACTATAACGCAGTCTATAATTCCCCATATTATCGCCTGTCGACATCGCGATTTATCGCGCATGCCGTAGTTGAACGAAAGGATGGTAATTATAGTATTCGATACACCGAAGAACGCAAACAGGGCAAACTGCATTATCTTATAATAGATGCCAAAGCTGCCTACAAGCGTTACGGCGACATCTTTTGTCGTTCCAAGAATAAGATTCATCCCGAGCATCATTACCGATAACAGCCCCTGCATTATCGCGGCGGATAACCCTGTCTTGTAAATGCCTTTGATTATCGTCCAGCTCGGTTTTATATATTTAAAGCTTTTATCTATATTTTTATTTGTGGAATAATGGAATATCGCGGCAAGCAAAAGAGAGGCTATCTGCCCTATAATGGTAGCCCATGCGGCGCCCTCTACGCCAAGGCCGCAGGAATAAATAAATACATAATCCAATATTATGTTCAGGGCGGCGCCGGTACACTGCGATATCATTGAATACATTGTCTTACCCGTCGCCTGCAAAAACCTTTCAAATACGGCGAAGCCTATGCTGCCTATAGATAAAACACAGCAAATTTTAAGGTAAGAAGTACCATAAGATATAGCGAGTCCGGATTCGGCGTCGCTTGCGTCCGCCTGCATACTTATAAACCATTCCGCGCCGAATATGCCGAAAAGCATAAACGCCACATAGAGTACAAGCATAAGAAAGATGCCGTTTCCGCAGGTCTTGCTTGCGACTTCCTTATTATTCTCGCCTAAACTTTTGCCGAGCAACGCGTTGATGCCTATGCCCGTGCCTACGCCTACCGCTATCATTAAAATCTGGACGGGGAACGCGTACGTAAGCGCGAGGTTTCCGGCGTAGCCCGCCGAACTTTTTACCACAAACACGGTATCCACTATATTGTATACCGCCTGAAGGACCATAGAAACTATCATCGGCAAGCCGAGCTGCCAGATAAGTTTTTTCATCGGGACTTTGGCTATTTTGCTCTCCGATTGCCCTTTTGCCGCTTCTACAGAATTATCTGCCATAAAATAAACCTCCTGAAAATAAAAAAGACGTAATCTGTACAGACTACGCACCTTAAATTATCGGATGGACTTATGTCAAGATAGATACATTCTTTTTTTCGTTTTGTATTTTAACAAAAAAATCTGAGTTTGTCAAAATCATTTTCTGAAAATTTTATTATTTGGTTAAAAAAGACAAAATTTTA
>JAJPXK010000040.1:3761-8272 GCA_021205485.1 Clostridia bacterium
TTAAAATATAATCGTAAAGCTTGCATAATTAAACTGCTGAAAAAATTATATGTTTTTTTATTAAATCTGTTGACATTGTTTATCGGCCGTATTATAATGCAGTTAATATAAATAATACAGTTAATACACAAAATGACATATATTTCTGTATCGGCAAAAATAAAGTTGCTTAAATTGCAAAAAAATACAACTTTATTTGCGTCTTGTAAACAGAAAAAAACTTATTTTATAAAAGGAGAATATCATATGCCTGAAGTTTTTGGCTGGCAGCACCTTACGTATTTAGCGATTTACGTTATAGTCGGCGCCGCCGCGATAGTTTTAATCAAAAAGTTTTGCAAAAGCGAACGCTCGTTGTTCTGGGCGATAAAAATCACGGCGTTGATTTTGCTCGCCCTTATAATCTGGAACCGTATAGGGCTTTATATGGTCTACGAAGACGCCATTTACCTTATACCTAACACATTCTGCGGAATAACAAGCTTTACTTTCGCCGTCTGCGCCCTCGCCTTTAAAAGAGATAACTGCACCCTCCACTGTATGGCTTACTGCGGATTTTTAGGCGGGCTGCTTACAATGATTTACCCTGATTTTATAGGGCAAAGCGACACAATATTCTATCACCTTACAATGTCGGGGCTTTTGCACCACACGTTCGCGTTATTCCTTTCTATACTGATGTTTGCAACAAAATGGATAACGCCATCGCTTAAAAAATGGAAATATCTGCCTATAGGCCTCAGTTTTATGATGACGTACGGCATTTTTATTCTTACGTTTTTTGATAAACTCGGGACAGGCTACGATGCGATGTACATAACAGAACCCGTTCTGGAAGGCACTATATTCACCTGGTATTTTGTAGGATTCCTGTTCCTTCTGCTGCATATTATTTTCCTGTTGTGCTACACCTATATACCTAAATATATAAATAAAAGAAAAACTAAATCCGCATAACACAAAAGGCGTACTTTTAAGTACGCCTTTTAATATTTTCAATAAATAATTAAACTTTTACGTCCCCTTTCTGCCCGAGAAGAGATTTATTTTTTTCAAGAATAGGGTCTATCTCTTCAGAGATAAACTCCTCAACCTGCGAAGGAGCCCTGCCTATAAACTTGGAGGCGTCTAAAATTTCGTCAAGTTTATCGTGTACGGGGGCGAACATTTCGTCCGCCTTGATAAGCTCTATAAGGTTGTTCTCCTTGCCGAGTTCCTTGACGTTTTTGCCTGCCTCCATAGAAAGCACCCTTATGCGTTCGTGAAGCTCCTGCCTGTTGCCCCCCGCCTTTACGCATTCCATCATTATATTCTCGGTTGCCATAAAGGGAAGTTCGGCGACGATGTGCTTCGCTATTACCTTGTCGTATACAACAAGATTTTCCGAAACGTTCATATAAATATTTAATATGCCGTCCAGCGCGAGGAACGCCTGCGCTATAACTATCCTGCGGTTTGCCGAATCGTCCAAAGTACGTTCAAACCACTGCGTAGACGCCGTAATCGCCGTATTTGTAGGCAGGGAAATTACGTAACGGGCAAGCGAGCCTATCCTTTCGCTCCTCATAGGGTTGCGTTTATACGCCATAGCGGACGAGCCTATCTGAGTGCTTTCAAAGGGTTCTTCCACCTCTTTCATATTCTGCAAAATGCGTATATCGTTAGAAAATTTGTACGCGCTCTGAGCAATCTGCGAAAGCACGCAAAGCACGTTGTAATCGAACTTTCTCGGATAAGTCTGCCCCGTGACGCCGTAAACTTTGTCGTAACCTAACTTTTCCACTACCCTCTTTTCAAGCTCTTTTACCTTATTTTCGTCTCCGTCGAAAAGTTCCATAAAGCTCGCCTGCGTGCCGGTCGTGCCCTTTACTCCCCTCAATTTAAACTGAGCGTAAAGATTTTCAAGGTCGTTATAGTCCATTTCGAGATCCTGGAGCCAAAGCGTCGCCCTTTTGCCTACCGTTGTAAGCTGCGCGGGCTGAAGGTGCGTAAAGCCGAGCGTAGGCAAAGATTTATATTTTAAAGCGAACGAGCGGAGTTTGTCCATCACGTTTACAAGCTTAGCCTTTATAATGTCCAGCGCGTCGTGCATTATGATAAGCTCGGAATTGCAGTCTACAAAGCAGCTTGTCGCCCCGAGGTGTATAATGCCCGCGGCGTCCTTCGCCTGGTCGCCGTAAGCATGCACGTGAGCCATCACGTCGTGGCGGACCTTGCGTTCGTACGCTTCGGCGGCCTCGTAATTTATGTCGTCGGCGTACTTTTTAAGTTCGTCAACCTGCTCCTTAGTGACGTTTAAACCGAGCTCCATTTCTGACTCGGCGAGGGCAATCCAAAGTTTGCGCCAAAGCTTGAAACGCTTGTCGTCAGAAAAATTTTCCGCCATGGCGCGGCTTGCGTATCTTGTTATAAGAGGATTGGAATAAACAGTATTATCGGTCATAATTCCTCCGAAAAAATTAATCTTTTTTATCTTCCTGTATTTCGTTTATATGTTGTTTATCTGCCTTTGAAAGCCTTTCTTTTATCAGAACAATTAAAAGCACGCATAGGGAAACAAAGGTATCCGCCGCCCCTACCACGGTTACGGTAATGCCGATAAGCATCTGCATTCCGCTGCTTTCGGGGTTGATAAAATAAATCATCAGGCCCGCGGCGAGGCATACGACGCCCGCGGCGATAAAAGAGCAGATAAATGTTTTAGTGTATTTGCCTTTCATTTTAATATTTCTTTGGTTCGGGGTATTTTTGCCCGAAGGTTTCCACCGTAACCTTTGCCATAACCTGAGGCGTTACAGGTTTGTCGTTTATGCCCGTGCGGACAGCGGCTATTTCGTCAACAACGTCCATTCCTTCCGTCACTTTGCCGAAAGCGGCGTACTGCCCGTCAAGGTAAGAGGCGTTTTCGTGCATAATGAAGAACTGCGAGCCCGCGCTGTCGTAAGGATAACCCCTTCTGGCCATAGAAAGCACCCCTCTGGAATGCTTTATATCGTTATTTTTGCAGCCGTTTATGGCAAATTCGCCCTTTATGCAGTAGCCGGGGCCGCCCGTGCCGTTGCCTGCGGGGTCTCCGCCCTGAATCATAAAGCCCTTTATAACCCTGTGGAAGGTAAGGCCGTCGTAAAAACCGCTGTTTGCGAGATTTACAAAGTTATTCACCGTTTCGGGAGCTTTGTCGGGATAAAGTTCGGCGACAATTTTTTTGCCGTTTTGCATCTGTATTGTAACTACGGGTTTTGACATAATAACACCTTTTATAATTTATAAGTCGGAAAATTTATCTATTTGTACCGACGCTTCTTCAAATAATTTGAGGGAAAATTTATCGGGATAACCTTCTTTATAAACAACACGTTTTATGCCCGAATTGATTATAATCTTGGCGCATATCACGCAGGGCTGGTGAGTACAATACAATGTGCAGCCTTCTACGCTGCTGCCTACCCTCGCCGCCTGGATAATGGCGTTCTGTTCGGCGTGCACTGCGTAACAAATTTCCTGCATGGTGCCGCTTTGGATGTTCATTTCGTTGCGGAGGCATTTGCCCTTATCGACACAGCTTTCTATGCCCTGAGGGGCTCCGTTGTAGCCTGTGGCTATGATGCGTTTATCGCGGACGATTACGGCGCCGACGTGCCTGTCCGGTTTAAAGCAGCTTGACCAGCCGCCGATATGTTCGGTAAGCTCCATAAGCCTTTTATCCCATTTATCCATAATAAATAACGCCCCTTTTTATTGCCATTGTATTATGACTGAGTTTATTGTAACACGTTTTAATATAAAAAGCAATTTTTTTATTGTTAACCTGTTTGAGATTTATCCCCTTTGTTTATAAATTATTTGTAAATTAAAATAAATTTAAATCGGAGGCATCTTTATATGAACATAAGACCATTGTTCGATAAGGTTGTTGTTGAACCTTTGAAAGCAGAAGAAAAATCAAAGGGCGGCATTATTCTTACAGCCGCGGCGCAGGAAAAACCTGCGACTTGCGTTGTTATCGCAGTCGGCCCCGGCGGAGTTATAGACGGCAAAGAAGTTACAATGCAGGTTAAACCCGGCGACAAAGTACTTCTTTCCAAATACAGCGGTACCGAAGTCAAAGTTGACGGCAAAGAGTACACGATAATCCGCCAGAACGATATTCTGGCTGTAGTTGAATAATCAGGAGGTTATAAAAATATGGCTAAACAGATTAAATACGGCGACGACGCAAGAAAGTCGCTTGAAAAAGGCGTAAACGTTATTGCCGACACGGTAAAAATTACACTCGGTCCTAAAGGCAGGAACGTTGTCCTTGATAAAAAATACGGTACTCCCCTTATTACCAACGACGGCGTAACCATCGCAAAAGAGATAGAGCTTGAAGACCCGTTTGAAAATATGGGCGCTCAGCTTGTAAAGGAAGTTTCCACAAAAACTAACGACGTGGCGGGCGACGGCACCACCACCGCTATGCTCCTCGCGCAGGCTATAATCCGCGAAGGCCTTAAAAACCTTGCCGCGGG
>JAJPXK010000135.1:0-5481 GCA_021205485.1 Clostridia bacterium
GCCGCGGACAGCCCGTAAGCATAATTCCGCCGTCCGCCGCGGCCAGGCTTGTGTCGGAAGAAGGCGTTTTTGACAGAGTAAAAATAAATACGGTCACGGGAACGCAAAACATAAAAATTTTTACCGCCGACAAAATCGAGATATATCTCGGACAAGAAACGCATACAATAAAAAGTGTAAAAATCGGGATAAGCCCCCGCGAGATAGACCGCACCGTCCTGCATCCCGACCTGAATGTATAACGGTTGCTTTAAATCAGGAGGCGTAAAGCTATGTTTGAAAATTTAAAAAAGATTTTTTCAATGTTTTTTAAGGGCAACACCCTCGACTATATCTGCGGCAGCGAGGCTCTGCCTATGCCTTTTTCTCAGGAGGAGGAGAGCGATAAAATTTCCCTTTTGGAAAACGGCGACGAAAAGGCCAAGGCCGCTTTGGTAGAACACAATCTTCGGCTTGTTGTGTACATAGCAAAAAAGTTTGAGGGTTCGGGCGTAGACGGCGACGACCTTGTTTCCGT
Source organism: Clostridia bacterium (assembly GCA_021205485.1). Lineage (GTDB taxonomy): Bacteria > Bacillota > Clostridia > Christensenellales > Borkfalkiaceae > Coproplasma. The sequence goes on from JAJPXK010000135.1 coordinate 518, forward strand.
CGGCACGAAAGGGCTTATCAAGGCGATAAATTCCTTCCGATCGGATAAAAATATCAAACTGGCGACTTACGCCTCGCGCTGCATAGAAAACGAGATTTTAATGTATTTGAGGCGAATGTCGCGGATAAGGCAGGAAGTAAGCTTTGACGAGCCTCTAAATACCGATTACGAGGGCAACGAACTTCTTTTATCCGACGTAATGGGCACCGACGCCGACAGCGTATATTCGGATATAGAGGGAGGGGTAGAACGCGAACTTTTAAAAAATTCGCTCAATAAACTTCCTTTAAGGGAACAGATGATAATGCGGATGCGATTCGGTCTTGACGGCGGCGATGAAATGACGCAAAAGGACGTGGCCGATGTATTAGGCATTTCGCAAAGTTACATATCCCGCCTTGAAAAAAAGATTATTCACAAACTCAAAAAAGATATTTCCCGCCAGATATAGCAAAAAACCGCCGCACGGCGGTTTTTTGCTGCAAATCGCAACCAGATTATTTTAATCCATAATTCATCATTCTTAATTCTTAATTCTGAATTCTCAATTCATACATAAATAAAGCTTGCCTGAGCAAAAGGGGCACAGCCCGCTATAGTCTTCGGCGCACTTTTTACATACGTGGTTCCCGCATTTTGCACACTCATAGCCGCATTCGGTTATCTGTCTTCCGCATGTTGTTTTGCACAAAAAATTACTTTCGTCCATACTACAAAAAAGTATGGCAAAAATTGCCCTTTTTATGCCTTAAAAACGTATTTTTACTAAAATTCATTTGACGCCGATTATATAATATGGTATAATATTACAGATAATAAAAATCATTTGAATTAATAGGGGTAATAAAATGCCTGAAAAAGTACAAAACAGTTACGACGCGAACTCGCTTGTCGCGTTAAAAGGGCTTGAGCCCGTCCGCGAAAATCCCGGTATGTATATCGGCACCACGGACGAGAAGGGCCTTCACGGCCTTGTTAGGGAAGTTATCGACAACTCTATAGACGAAGCTCTGGCGGGCTTCTGCGACAGGGTAGAGGTAACTTTAACCGCGGACGGCTCCTGTGTGGTAAAGGATAACGGCAGGGGTATTCCTACGGGTATAAACGAGCAAGAGGGAATAAGCGGCGTAGAACTCGCCTTAACCAACCTTAACGCCGGCGGCAAATTCGGCGGCGGCAACAAACACGGCGGATATAAAATCTCGTCAGGCCTTCACGGCGTAGGCGTATCGTGCGTCAACGCCTTAGCCGACACTCTGGTTGCCGAAGTATGCCAGAACGGCCATAAATATAAACAGGTCTATCATTGCGGCGTGCCCGAAGAACCTTTAAAAATAGTAGGCGACACCGAAGAGACGGGTACAATGATTTCCTTCCATCCCGACGCCACGGTGTTTGAAACGGTGGAATTCAACTACGAAACGTTAAAGACGCTCCTTCGCGAGCTTTCTTACCTCAACAAGGGAATTACGCTTGTTTTAACAGATTTAAGGGGAGAAAAACCCCGTACAGATAGTTTCTGTTACGAAGGCGGCGTCGTTCACTTTATCGAAGATATAAATAAGGGCAAGCAGGTGCTTTTTGCATCCCCCGTATATTTTGAGGATTCCGAAGGGGACGATAAATTCCTTGAGGTCGCCATTCAGTATAACGACAGCTATCAGGAACAGATTTTCCCGTTCTCAAACAATATCCGCCAGCCCGACGGCGGCACGCACCTCGACGGGTTTAAGTCGGCTTTGACAAAGATTATCAACGACGCGGGCCACCGCCTCAATATTCTTAAAGAAAATGACAAACTCGCAGGCGAAGACGTAAGGGAAGGCATTACGGCCGTTGTTTCGGTAAAAATCGCCGACGCGCAGTACGAAAGCCAGACAAAGGCAAAGCTTTGTTCTACGTACGTACGCGGCTTTGTGTATAAAGCTGTATGCGAAAAGTTCGGCACCTATCTTGAAGAACATCCCGCCGAAGCGAGGGAGCTTGTAATGCGCTGCATAACGGCTCAGCGCGCGAGGGACGCCGCAAGACTCGCCCGCGAAGAGACAAGGCGCAAAGGCGTGCTTGAATCCACAAAACTCCCCGGCAAACTTGCAGACTGTTCTGATAAACGCCCCGAACTTTGCGAAATTTATATCGTTGAGGGCGACAGCGCGGGCGGTACGGCTAAGCAGGGGCGCGACAGGCGTTTCCAGGCTATACTTCCCTTAAGGGGCAAGATTTTAAACGTAGAAAAAGTCCGCATAAACCGCGTGCTTGAAAACGAAGAAATCAAGGCGATGATTACGGCGTTCGGCTGCGGCATACAGGAAAATTTTGACGAGAGCAAACTCCGTTACGACCGTATAATAATTATGACCGATGCCGATGTAGACGGCAGCCATATCAGGATTTTGCTTCTTACGTTCTTCTTCCGCTATATGCGTCCGCTGGTAGAAAACGGCCACGTTTACGCGGCTCAGCCTCCCCTGTACAAGGTATCAGGCAAGGGCATACCCGACACTTACCTTTACGACGACAAGGCCCTGGAAGATTTCCGCAACAGCTACGAGGGCAAGTTTGAGCTCCAGCGCTACAAAGGCCTCGGCGAAATGAATAAAGAACAACTCTGGGAAACTACTATGGATCCCGCTAAGCGTACCCTTGTCAGGGTAAATGTAGAGGATGCCGTAGAGGCGGACAAAATGTTCGCTCTTCTGATGGGCGAACAGCCCGAACTCAGAAGGCAGTTCATAGAAGAAAACGCAAAGCTCGTAGAAGAGCTTGACGTGTAAGGAGGATAAGCCATGGCTAAAAAAGAGACAAGCCCCGAGCTTACCGAAGAATTTAAAAAGACCCTCTCTATGACAAAAATGCTCGAGGTAGAGGTAGACGAGGAGTTAAAGCGTTCGTTCATAGCTTACGCTATGGCGGTCAACGTCTCCCGCGCCATACCCGACGTAAGGGACGGCCTTAAACCCGTTCACAGGCGTATTTTATACTCTATGCACGAGTTAGGTTTATATAACGACAAGCCTTTCCGTAAATGCGCCCGTATCGTCGGCGATTGCTTAGGTAAATATCACCCTCACGGCGACAGTTCGGTATACGACGCTTTGGTAAGGCTCGCGCAGGACTTTTCAATAAACTTTCCTCTTGTAGAAGGTCACGGTAACTTTGGTTCGGTAGACGGCGACCCCGCCGCCGCGATGAGGTATACCGAAGCGAGGCTCTCCAAACTCGCCGCAGAAATGCTCAGAGACCTGGATAAAGAGACGGTTGACTTCTATCCTACGTTCGACGACACGGGCATGCAGCCTACCGTGCTTCCTTCACGCTTCCCTAACATGCTTGTAAACGGTTCCGACGGCATTGCCGTAGGCATGGCTACAAATATACCGCCTCACAACTTAGGCGAAGTAATAGACGGCGTAATAGCCATGATAGACGACCCCGATATAGACGTAGACGGGCTTATGCAATATATTCCCGCCCCCGACTTTCCTACGGGCGCCACAATTATGGGCCGAAGCGGCATCCGCAAAGCCTATAAAACGGGCAGGGGCAACATAATTATCCGCTCTAAATGCGAAATAGAAGAATACCAGAGCGGCAACCAGACACGTTCTCGCATCATAGTAACTGAAATTCCCTACCAGGTAAACAAGGCAAAACTTATCGAATCGATGGCAGACCTTGTAAAGGATAAGAGGATAGAAGGCATTTCTGATATACGCGAAGAATCTGACCGCGACGGTATGCGTATAGTAATAGAAATTAAAAAGGATGCAAACCCTCAGGTAGTTTTAAATCTTTTGTACAAACACACCAACCTGCAGGTATCAGACGGGCTTATAATGCTCGCCCTGGTAGACGGTACGCCTAAGCTTTTAAACCTTAAAGAATTTATTTATTACTATCTTGAACACCAGAAAGATATAATAGTCCGCAGGACAAAGTTTGATTTAAATAAAACCGAAGAACGGGCTCACATCTTACGCGGCTTAGTCATCGCTCAGGCGAGCATAGACGAAGTGGTAGAAGTCTGCAAGACGGCTAAGGACAAAACCGACTGCGTGGAAAAATTAATGGCAAACTTCGTTTTAGACGACAGACAGGCCAACGCCGTAGCAGAACTTCGTTTATACAGATTATCACACCTTGAAGTAGATAAAATTACCGATGAATTAAACCAGCTTGAAGCACAAATTGCCGATTTTAAAGACATTCTCGCAAATGAAAGCAGGGTTCTCAATATAATAAGAGCCGACCTTTTGGAAATTAAGCGCAAGTACCCTTCAGAGCGCAAGACGGAGATTGTTGCCGATTATGGTGACATAGAAGACGCAGATTTAATTCCCGTAGAAAACGTGGTAATATCTCTCACTCATTCAGGATATGTAAAGAGGCTTCCCGTATCCGAATATAAGGCACAGCACCGTGGCGGCATGGGCGTTACCGCTCACAAACCTAAGGAAGAAGATTTTGTAGAGCGTATGTTTATATCGTCGTCGCACGACAATATACTGCTGTTCTCTAACTTCGGTAAGGTATATTCGGTAAAAGCCTACGATATACCCGAAGCTGCCCGCACCGCGCGCGGCAGGGCTATGGTAAACATAGTGCAGATAGCGCAGGACGAAAAGATTAACGAGATGATCCCCGTAAAGGAGGGGGCCGAAGGCTACATCGCGTTCGCCACCCGCGGCGGGCTTATCAAAAAGACAAAGATAGAAGAATTTGCCCGCATTAACCGCAATGGCAAGATAGCTATAAAACTCAACGAAGGCGACGAGCTTATATCCGTTAAATATACTACGGGCGAAGACGAGCTTATGATAGCGTCTTCTGAAGGCAAGTGCATCCGCTTTGAAGAAAGCAACGTCCGCTCGATGGGCCGCGATACCGCCGGCGTGAGGGCTATGAAGCTTTCAGAAAACGACAGGCTTGTAGATATGCTTGTAGTAGACAAGGATAAGGATATC
>JAJPXK010000135.1:5491-8271 GCA_021205485.1 Clostridia bacterium
TTACGGTAACATCCAACGGCGTCGGCAAACGCACCTCGCCCGACGATTACAGAGTTCAGGGCAGGGCAGGCAAAGGCATCAAGGCGGGCGTATTCAACGAAAATACGGGCAGCCTCGTTAATATGAAGCAGGTTTCCGAAGAAGACGATATTATGATAATATCAGATACGGGCATCATAATAAGGATGCACTGCTCAGATATTTCAAAGATAGGCCGCAACACAAGGGGCGTAAGGCTTATGCGTCTTAAAGAGGGCTCTGTGGCTACCGTCGCCGTCACCGAGAAGGACGACGAAGAAGAGGTCGCCGCTCCCGAAGAAACGGCTCAGGACGCCGCTGAAGAACCTTCAGACGGCGACGCCGAATAATTTTAAACAAGCAAAGCAAAAAGACGGTCCAACAAACCGTCTTTTTATATTTAAAAAGGCAAAGCGTCATGCTTTGCCTTTAATGTTTATACATTTTGTTTTGTCGATTTTTGCTTTTCCTTTCCCGTAGAAGATGGCATAATAATTTCCATTATCTTTATCAGCCATGCCGATATCGGGAAGGCCGCCTCTACCACAACCACGACTATGAGTATCTTTGCGTAGTCCCAGGTAATTTTGTCCCAGCCGTCGTAGAACAATTTTCCGAGTTCGGGCACTGCGCAACATGTTATGGATATCGCGAGCATTGATACGTACATTATAGCCCTGTACCAGTTGAACGGCTGGCATACCCTGTAAAGCATTACAAATCCGCTGAATGTTACCGCCAGCATAGACATCGCGAGGTAGTAATCGCCAAATTCATTTCCATCGATTTCATTTGTTACATACATCGCCATGACACTGAGCACCATTATCAACGCTCCGGGGATAGCTCGGCTCATTACGTGAGAGATAAACTTTCCCTTGACTCTCGCGTTGTTTGGCTGTAGCGATAAGAAGAACGAAGGCGCGCCTATTACAAAAATTTCAATCATAAGCACGTTCTTCGGCATAAACAGGTAGGGTTTGTGGATTATAAATATGCAGATAAGCGCCAGTAAGCATGTAAACAATGTCTTCATCAAAAACAGCGAAGAGGAGTTTTTAATGTTGTTTATAACCCTTCGGCCCTCGGCAACGACTTTAGGCATTGAGTTAAAGTTGTTGTCGGTAAGCACTATGTGGCTTACGTTCCTCGCCGCTTCGCTGCCAGAAGCTACAGAAATGGCGCAGTCGGCCTCTTTCATTGCTAAAATATCGTTTACACCGTCGCCCGTCATCGCGACGGTGTTGCCTTCGGCTTTGATGGATCTTATAAGTATGGCCTTTTGTTCGGGCGTAACCCTGCCGAATACCGTATAGCTCGAAGCTACGCTTTCAACTTCCCTCTCGCTTAAACCTTCAAGCGAAATAAAGTTTTCCGCCCCTGAAATTCCCGCTCGCTTGGCTACTTCAGATACGGTTACGGGGTTGTCGCCCGAGATAACCTTTACTTCAACGTCGTTGTCTTTAAACCATTTAATGGTAGATATAGCGTCTTCCCTGACGTTGTCGGCAATGGAAATTATCGCTATAGGCTTGAACGCCGCGGGCAGTTTGTCGCCCGAAATGGCGGCGGGGGAGTGCGCTAACACCAACACCCTCATGCCCATCTGAGCGTACTGTTTTGTGATTCTCTGCACTTTGGCGGGCATAGGTTTCAATACAAATTCGGGCGCCCCGAAGCAGAACGTGCCTATATCTTCAAACGTTACCGCGGAAAGTTTTCTTGAGGAAGAAAAGGGAATTTTAGCTATAGGGTTGAGTTTGTTGCTGTGCCCGAAGTGGTTGTAAAGGGCGATAGACGTCTGGTTGTTGTTGTCAAGCGCGGCGAGCATGCTGCCCATTATATCGTTTAAAGGAATATCCAGCACGCTGTTTAAAATTATGCAGTCGCTTACCTTCATTCTGCCGTCGGTGATGGTTCCCGTCTTATCAAGGCACAAAACGTTGACCCTCGCAAGCATTTCAAGCGAATACAAATCCTGCACAAGCGTGTTTTGCTTGGAGAGCCTTATTACGCCTACCGCCAGTGCTATAGAGGTAAGAAGCAGCATGCCCGAAGGTATCATACCTATTACAACGGTGCACGTTCGCTGTATGGCGTAGTTTATCCTCGCCGAAAAAATTCCGTCGCCTATCTCCGCGGCGGCCGCAGCGTCATAGTTGTTGTACGTTGTCAGGAAAATGCCTATCGCCACGGGAATTATAAGAAAGCCTATTACTTTTATAATAAGTTTTGTGCTGTTCATCAGCTCAGAGTTAGGCTTTTTGTACTTTTTAGCTTTGGAAGTAAGCTTTTGCAGGTAAGTTTCCTTGCCGACTTTTTCTACAAGGAATCGCCCGCTGCCGCTTGAAATAAAGCTTCCCGCGTATAACAGGTCGCCCGTCTTCTTTTTTATGGATACCGATTCGCCCGTCAAAAGCGATTCGTTTACCTCAACCATTCCTTCGGCGAGGATGCAGTCTGCGGGGACCTGGTTTCCCGTTTCAAGGATAATTATATCGTCAAGCACAATCTCGCTGAGCGGTATTTCGCAAATTTCCCCGTCCCGCACGGCTTTTACCGTATTCGCCGTGAGCAGCGACAGTTTATCTATGGACTTTTTAGACCGTATCTCCTGTATTATGCCTATGGCTATGGTTGCGGCAGTCATAAAAACAACAACATAGTTTGTTATGCCCGAAGTGCGGGGGATAAGCAGCGCGCTGGCTGCGAGGAGGCACAAAAGGTTAAACAACGTGCAGAGGTTGCTTATTAATATGCAT
>JAJPXK010000014.1:0-2591 GCA_021205485.1 Clostridia bacterium
AGATAGTAATTCATTACATAAAAAAATAGCCGCCGGTGAAATGGATAATGCCTGACGGACTATTTTTTAGCAGCTTAGGCTAACCGTTTAGGTATTGCCCCTTGTTGTATTTTTATTATACCGCATAAAAGCGTAATTGTCAACAGTCTGAATTAAATTTTATCCCGCCCTATTTAAGACAGATATATTGCGATACCATACTATAGCCTTAGCGGGTTAGTTATCTCTGTTTTTATATAGCGCATCATATTGTATCGCAAATTACAATACATTTTTTCAATTTTATTGCTTTTGTAATTATATTTGTTGATAAAAAATTTTTAAAACCGGACAAAAGTCGTCGTACCAAGCATAGAATATATACTTTAATTTTTAGTAAATTTTGATAAAAAAACTTAACATATAATACTATGCAATGTATAGCATCAGACAATCGGCAAAAATATTTGGAGGAAGAAAATGACATACATAGAATGGAGCGACGAGCTTAAATCGCACCTTGGAAATATGTGCGGCGATGAACGCAAAAAGGGGTTTGACTACTACGCCGAATTCACCGTAAAAATACCCGAAAACAGCAAGGTAAAACTTGAATTGGAGCTGGACTATGGCGTAATTAACGTGTTTGACGGCGAATACTCTTCAGTAGATTTTTCGCTTGACGAGGAATATACAATATTCGGCGAGGCAAACCTCGGAAGCTGCAACATTTCTAACCAGACGGGGAGTTCGGACAAAATCCTGAATATAGACGTAAACGCGGGCTCGGCCGCGGTATACTTTGAAAATTAACCAAAAACGGCAGACATCGCTTAAAACTTTGCCTGCCGAATTTTTACCCTTTTATTTTTATATTTACCTCTACCTCGCCGTCGCGGAAAAACACGTTGCCGTCGCTTATCGTCTTTACGATATACAGCCCCCTGCCCCGCTCGGCGAATACGTCGGGCATATCGCAGGGCAAATAAGTGTTCTTCGTATTCGGCGAAGACACCTTTATTACTATATTTCCGCCCGAAATGTTTCCGCTAAAGTCCGCCCTTTCGCCGCAGTGCAGCAAGACGTTAGTAATAAGCTCGCACGAGACAAGGCGGCTGTCGAAAATATCGTCCTCCCCTACGTCAGACTGCCGCAAAAAGTTTAAAAAGGTCTTAAGGCGGTCGTTCATTTCGCTTAAATTGTCAACGCTGAAAGTAATCATTGCGACAACGCTTCCTTTAATTTATCTATAATCTTGCGTTCGGCGCGGGAGACAAACATCTGGCTTACGCCTAAAATCTTGCCCGCCTCTGCCTGAGATTTGCCCTGCACAAACCGCAAGGCGACCACCTGCTGTTCTACGGGGTCAAGCTTTTTGATTTCCTCTTTAAGCGACTGCATGTCGTCAAATTTTTCAAACGAGTCGTCGGGGTCGGGGATAACGTCGTATAAAAGGCCGTCGCTGTCCTCCGACTGCACGGTGGCGTCAAGGCTTACGGGCGTATGGCACTCCATAGCCTCCACTATAGACTCCTCGCTCTCGCCTAAAATTTCGGCTATCTGCCTTGTAGAAGGCTTTACGCCGTATTCTTTATAATATTCGTTGGCGCAGTTTTTTATTTTTGCGTTTAAGGTATAAATACGCCTCGGCAACCTTACCGAACGGGAATAGTCGCGGAAGTAGTTTTTTATCATGCCCGTTATGGTAGGGGTTATGTAGGTGGTAAAACGGTTGCCCATGTCGGGGTCAAACTTTTCCACGCCGAAAATGAGGGCCTCGGAAGCTACCTGAAAAAGGTCGTCGTACTCCACCCCCCTGCCCGCAAACTTTTTCGCGAGAATTTCGGCTATGTATATGTAGTTTTCCACAAGTCGGTTGCGGATATTAATATCGCCCGTCCTGCGGTACTCGCGGAAAAGCTCGTCCGCTTGTTCGTTAGTCATCATAATTGCAAAGTCACCGAGCTTATAACGCCGTCCGTCTGTTCAAAATCGCAGTTTTCTACCAGAGCCCCGATAAGGGCGAGGGAAAGTTCGTTGTCGCCGCAGGCGGGGTTTGCATTGCATTCGCCTTTTATTGCCGCCCTTACCCCCTCGCTCGCGTTAAAGGTTGCCTTTACGCGGGTATAGCCGTTATTTTTTAAAATAAGGGCGCTTTCGCTTACGCACACTTTAAAATCCTCGGCGGAATCCACATCCTTTTCAGCGAGGCTGCACACGCTGCCCGCGACAAGGCGGAGCGCGGTAAAATACTTATCGTCTTTAAGATCGAATTCAATGGTTAAATCGTTCATCAATCTATCTCCATAATGGTATCCAGAGCGCAGACGTGGAACACCCTTTTTACGTTCTTTTGCACGTTTTTGAGGGATAACTTGTTGCCGCCCTCCTTTACGTGTTTAAAAATCTTCACAAAAGTGCCTAAAGCCGTGCTGTCTATAAAGGTAAGGGCCGTACAATCGAACACAAGGTCCTTTTTGTCGTGGCTGTATATGGCGTTTACCTGCGCGTAGAAATCTTCGGAAGAAGACGAATCTATTTCTCCGTATAAAGCTATTACAAGCTGTTCGTCGGCAGAAATAAGTTTAACGTTTTGCATAAATATTTAAAAC
>JAJPXK010000014.1:2601-8231 GCA_021205485.1 Clostridia bacterium
CCGAAAGGAGCGGGCATAAATGTATTTTTTTATCATTTTATACCGTTTTGTGTTAATTGTCAACACTAAAGGGGGCGTAATGGCATAAACGGCTTTTTTTATTGACAAATCCACATATTTATGTTAAAATTTTAATTAATACCTCAAAATAACCTTAAACGGAGCAAAATTTTGGATTTTAATGAAGCCAACCTACTGGTAAAATATTCGCACAAACTTTACGAACTGGCCGAAAAGTCTGCCCTGACCAACAAAATTGAGCCTTCGCTGTACGGCAAGTACGACGTAAAGCGTGGCTTGAGAGAAAGCAACGGCAAGGGCGTGTTATGCGGCCTTACCGAAATTTCTAAAGTCACCTCATGGGATGAATCCGGCGGGCAACGCAGGGAAATCCCCGGCATTTTATGTTACCAGGGCATAAACGTAAAAGATATTATAAATAACTGCGTGCAGGAAAACCGCTTCGGCTTTGAAGAGACGGTCTACCTTTTGCTGTTCGGAAAATTGCCTACCAAGCAGGAATTTGAGGAATTTAACGAGATGCTCTCGGAATTCAGGGTGCTGCCCCGCAACTTTGTCCGCGACATTATTATGAAACAACCGGGGAAAGACATAATGAATATGCTTTCAAGGTGCGTTTTAAACCTTTACAGCTACGACCCCGACCCCGACAATATATCCCCCTCCAACGTATTGAGACAGTGCATACAGCTTATAGCGCAGTTCCCTATGCTGGCAAGCTATTCTTACAGGGCGTACAGATATTACAACACCAACGACGGTTCGCTTATCATCCACAAGCCTGTGCCCGAATACTCCACCGCTCAGAATATACTGCACCTTTTGCGTAAAGACAGTTCTTTTACCGACTTAGAGGCCAAGGTGCTTGACATAAGCCTTATACTCCACGCAGACCACGGCGGCGGCAACAACTCCACCTTTACAACTCACGTAGTTTCCTCTACGGGCACCGACACATATTCGTCTATAGCGGCCTCGCTCGGTTCGCTTAAAGGGCCTAAACACGGCGGCGCCAACATAAAGGTTATGCAGATGTTCCAGAACATTAAAGAGAATGTTCCCGACTGGTCGAGGGCGAGCATAACCGACTATATAAACAAGATATTGAATAAAGAGGCGTTTGACAGAACGGGCCTTATCTACGGCATGGGGCACGCCGTGTATACGGTATCTGACCCGAGGGCCGAAGTGCTTAAATTTTACGCCGGCAAGCTCGCTATGGAAAAGGGCCGCGAAGACGAGTTCGCTTTGTACGAAACGGTGGCCGACGTAGCATCGCAGCTTTTACGAGAACAGAAAAAGCTGTCTAAACCCGTATGCACCAATGTGGACTTCTATTCAGGATTTGTATACTCTATGCTCAACCTGCCTACAGATTTATACACGCCTATATTCGCCATATCGCGTATCGCTGGCTGGAGCGCGCACCGCATGGAAGAGCTTATAAACGGAAACAGAATAATCCGCCCCTCTTACCGCTGCGTGAAAGACAACGCCGAATACGTGCCTATGGATAAAAGAGAAGACTAATTTTACAGCATAAAAGCCGACTGTCGCCAGTCGGCTTTATTTTTGTATAAAAAACGGCGCGTACGCGCCGTAAATTTTACTGTTTATCTATCTTTTTGCCGTACAACGCCGAAACGTTGTTGGCGTACTTTTGCATCTCGTCGCAAGACTTTAAAGACACCGAATTTTCATACTCGCCGAGTTTTTTGAGCTGCTCCCGGGTGAGCCTTTTAGGAACGTCTATAACCACCGTTACATAAAGGTTGCCCGTGCCGTTTACCGTCTTTACGCCCTTGCCGCGAAGAGAGAATTTGGTGCCAGACGCCGTGCCTTCGGGAATTTTAAACTCTATAACGTCATCTATGCCGGGGACAAGTATCGTGCCGCCGCATACCGCCGTTTTGAACGAGACGGGAACGGTGACATACAGGTCTCTGTCTTCCCGCCTGAAAAGTTTATGAGGCTCTATCTGGAAATAGATATACAAATCCCCGGGCTCGCCGCCGTTAGGGGCCGCCTGGCCGTAGCCGCGTTTACGCAGGCTGCTGTCTTTATCGACGCCCGCGGGAATGTTTACGGTAAAGCGGGTCTCTTTGCGGACGTAGCCCTTGCCTTTGCAGTCGGGGCATTTATCAACGATCTTTTTGCCCGTGCCGCCGCAGTCGGGGCAGGCGCCTACCTGCACAGTTCTGCCGAAGATGGTATCCTGCTGGTATTTTACCCTGCCGCTGCCGCCGCATTTAGGGCAATTCTGGTATTCGGTTCCTCCTCTCGCGCCGGTGCCGCGGCAAGACGGGCAGGGCTCGTTGCGGAAGTAGCTGATCTCTTTAGAACAGCCCTTTATGGCGTCGAGGAAGGAAAGGCGGACGGTCTGTTCTATATCGGCCCCCTTAGCGGGACGCGACTGCTGCCTTGAACCGCCGAAGCCGCCGCCGAACATAGAATTTATTATATCGTCGAAGCCGCCAAAGCCCGAGAAGCCCCCGTCGGACGAAAAGCTGCCGCCGAAGCCCGAATTAGGATGTTCAAGCTCGTAGTCGTACTGTTTGCGGTTCTGCTCGTCGGATAAACCAGCGTTGGCCTCGTTTACCGCTTTGAATTTTTCTGCGGCTTCGCTGTCGCCCGGGTGAAAGTCGGGGTGATACTGCTTGGCGAGCTTTCTGTAAGCCGATTTTATTTCGTCCTGAGTGGCTGTTTTAGGAACGCCGAGGACATCGTAATAATTTTTCTTTTCTGCCATATTAACCTCAGCTCGCGAAAATCTTTTCGGTTTGCTGCCCGAAAATCTTTTCTGCGATTTTAAAGGGACAAACATTTTCAACGCTTTGCGTTTACAAATGTTATTTCCCCTCTTTTTAGTATTTTTAGGGCATACGTATTATTAAATACTAAAAATTCACCCTTTTACCGTAATATTATAGGGTTTTTGCCATAACAAGTGAAGGCAAAAACTCATTATTATTTAAAAATAACAGCCACGAATTGCTGACGCAATTGCGTGAATTATTGTAACAATAGTTGTCTTATTTTACGCTTTGCAGCGCACGGGCATTTGTCCGTGCGCTGCGCCGCTATATTATAATTATTTAATTAGTGCTGTCTGAATTCGGTATCGCCGTTGTCACCGTCATCGTTACCGCCGTTGTTACCACCGTTGTTACTACCCTGCGTCTGCTGGTAAATCTTGGCGATTACGGGCTGAATTTCGTTGGCGAGCGTGTCTTTCGCGGCATTTATCCTGTCGGTATCGCCCGATTCAAGCTCTGTCTTGGCCTTGGCTACGGCATCCTCTACCGTCTTCTTGTCGTCGTCAGAGAGTTTGTCGCCCGCCTCTTTTACCGTCTTTTCAAGGCTGTCTATCATGCCCTCAAGCTCGTTTTTGCTGTCTACGGCCTCTTTACGCTTTTTATCCTCTTCGGCGTACTTTTCGGCGTCTTTTACAGCCTTTTCGATATCCTCGTCAGAGAGGTTTGTTGAAGCCGTAATGGTGATATTCGTACTCTTGCCCGTGCCTAAGTCTTTGGCCGTAACGTTTACAATGCCGTTGGCGTCTACGTCGAAGGTAACCTCTATCTGAGGCACGCCGCGGGGCGCGGGAGGAATGTCGGTAAGCATAAACCTGCCGAGCGATTTATTGTCTTTGGCGAACTTTCTTTCGCCCTGCAGCACGTTGATTTCAACCCCGGGCTGGTTGTCTGCCGCGGTGGAGAACACCTGGCTCTTTTTAACGGGGATTGTGGTGTTGCGTTCGATAAGGGGCGTTGATACGCCGCCTAACGTTTCGATACCAAGGGTTAAAGGCATTACGTCGAGAAGAAGCACGTCTTTAACTTCGCCCGAAAGAACGCCGCCCTGTATCGCCGCGCCTATAGCGACGCATTCGTCGGGGTTGATGCCCTTGAAAGGCTCTTTGCCCGTAACCGACTTAACTTTATCGAATACGGCGGGAATACGCGTTGAACCGCCTACCATAATAACCTTGGATATATCGCCGTAGGTGAGGCCTGCGTCGCGCATAGCCCTGCGCATAGGCTCTACGGTGCGTTCCACAAGGTCAGAAGTCAGGCTGTCGAACTTCTGCTTTGAAAGGTCTATATCAAGGTGTTGAGGCGCGCCGTCAACCACCGTGATGAAGGGCAGGTTGATGTTGGTGCTGCTCATACCAGAAAGTTCTATCTTTGCCTTTTCTGCGGCCTCTTTGAGCCTCTGCATAGCCATCTTGTCTTTGGAAAGATCTACGCCGGTGTTCTTTTTGAAGGTCTCTACAAGGTAATCTATAATCTTATTGTCGAAGTCGTCGCCGCCGAGGTGCGTATCGCCGTTTGTAGCGAGAACTTCGAAAACTCCGTCGCCGATTTCAAGAATTGATACATCGAACGTGCCGCCGCCGAGATCGTAAATCATAACCTTCTGGCTGCCTTCCTGCTTGTCAAGGCCGTATGCGAGGGCGGCCGCGGTAGGCTCGTTTATAATACGCAGAACGTTGAGGCCCGCTATTTTGCCTGCGTCCTTTGTAGCCTGGCGCTGGCTGTCGTTGAAGTATGCGGGGCAGGTGATAACGGCGTCCGTTACCTTGCCGCCGAGATAACTTTCGGCGTCGGCCTTAAGTTTGGAAAGGATCATGGCCGAAATTTCCTGAGGGGAATAGCCATTGTCTATATTTACTTTATAGGCTTCGCCCATGTGCCTTTTAATTGAAATAACCGTCTTGTCGGGCTGAGCCACGGCAAGTCTTTTCGCCGCCTGGCCGACTATACGGCTTCCGTCTGCTTTAAAAGAAACTACCGAAGGGGTAGTCCTGCTGCCTTCGCTGTTGGCTATAACGACAGGCTCGCCGCCTTCCATTACAGCTACGCAAGAGTTAGTTGTACCTAAGTCTATACCGATTACTTTTCCCATAATATATATACTCCTAAACTATTTATTCTCACGCAAATCTTTTTGCATTGCTGTGCAAAAACATTTGCCGTGAAGCGATTATAATTTGTTTTGATTTTTACTTACTCTGCTGTTACGGCGACCTGAGCGAAGCGTATCACTTTGGCCCCCGAACGGTAACCCTTCTTTAATATGTGTTTGACAGTGTTAGCGGCCTCGCCCTCTTCGCAGGGAACGTTCATCACCGCCTCGGCGACGCTTTCGTCAAAGGGGTCGCCCTCTTTAAGTTCAATCTCGTGCACGTCCATAGACGCCAGGATAGAATTGAAGTTCTTTATAACCTTGTCTATGCCCGCCCTGGTGGCCTCGTCAGAAGTTGAATCCATCGCCCAGCCGAACGTGTCAGAAACGGGAAGAAGCTTTAAAACAGCTTCGGCTTTGCAGTCGGCGTACGCCTGCGATACGCTCGCCGCGTTGCGTTTGCGGTAGTTGTCGTACTCTGCCGAAACGGAGTACCACTTGCGTTTGTAATCTTCTGCGGCCGCCTGAGCTTTTTCAAGTTCGGTAGGTTCGGCGGGCTTATCTTCCGCCGCCTCTTCCTTTACATCTTTCTTAACCTCTTCGGCGGGCTGCTCATTTTCGGAAGCTTCGGCTTCCTGCTTGTTCTTTTTTTGTTTCTCGGACATTTTTTACATCCTTTCGTTTTGTTTACAATATTAATA
>JAJPXK010000137.1 GCA_021205485.1 Clostridia bacterium
ATAAAGGGCGGTGTGTATTACACCGAGGGCAAAATTGTTAAAGAAAACGCAGCGTTTGTGCTGGAGGCCAAAAAACGCCTCGCCGTAAAGGGCACGATGGCGTATAAAATTCTGTCCGCTCACAACAAGGGCGACGACGAAAATTTAAAGATCAAATTCGACGCTCTGGCGTCGCACGATATAACATACGTAGGCATTATCCAGACGGCCAAAGCCTCGGGGCTCAAAGAATTTCCCCTGCCGTATACGCTTACAAACTGCCACAACTCGCTGTGCGCGGTAGGCGGCACCATAAACGAGGACGACCACGTGTTCGGCCTGTCCGCGGCCAAAAAGTACGGCGGCAACTATGTACCCCCGCACCTCGCCGTAATCCACCAGTATATGCGCGAATGCGAGGCGAAATGCGGGGCGATGATATTAGGCTCAGACAGCCACACCCGCTACGGCGCCTTAGGCACGATGGCTGTAGGCGAAGGCGGGCCCGAGCTTGTAAAACAGCTTTTAGGGCAGACGTACGACGTTAAACGCCCCGAAGTAATCGCCGTATATTTAAAGGGCAAGCTTAAAAAGGGAGTAGGCCCTCAGGACGTAGCCATAGCCCTTGTCGGCGCTACCTTTAAAAAGGGCTTTGTAAAAAACAAGGTGCTTGAATTTGTCGGCCCCGGGATTAAAAACCTCTCTATGGATTTCCGCCTCGGCATAGACGTAATGACTACCGAAACAACCTGTCTTACCAGCATCTGGGAGACCGACGAGCAGACTAAGGAATACTTCAAAATCCACGGAAGGGAGGGGGATTTCAAGGAGCTTCACCCCGACCCCCTCGCATATTACGACGGTGCCGTGACTATAGATCTGTCGAGGGTAGAGCCTATGATAGCCCTGCCGTTCCATCCTTCAAACGCATACACCATCCGCGAGGTGATAGATAACGCGAACGACATTTTAGGCGAGGTTCAGGAACGCGGCAACAAACTTAAAGGGAGCGACACCTTCCGCCTTACCGACAAGATAAAGGACGGCAAAATTTACGTAGACCAGGGAATTATCGCAGGCTGCGCGGGCGGCATGTATGAAAATATAGCCGAAGCCGCCGAGATTTTAAAGGGCAAAAACTGCGGCAACAGGGAATTTTCTTTAAACGTATACCCGCAGAGCCAGCCGGTGTTCAAATGCCTTGTGGATAACGGCTATATATCCTCGTTGATGTCGGCGGGCGCCGTGGTTAAGACGGCGTTCTGCGGGCCCTGCTTCGGCGCGGGCGATACCCCTGCGAACAACGGGCTTTCAATAAGGCATACCACCCGCAACTTTGAAAACCGCGAGGGCAGCAAACTAGGCGAAGGCCAGCTTGCGGCGGTAGCCCTTATGGACGCGCGTTCCATCGCGGCCACGGCGGCGAACGGCGGCGTACTCACCCCCGCGACCGAGGCCGAATATACCAAGAAATATAAAAAATATTACTTCGATAAATCAATTTACGACAACAGGGTATACCGTGGCTACGGCAAGGCGGACCCTTCGGCCGAGCTTATATACGGCAACAATATCGCCGACTGGCCCGAGCAGATACCCCTCAAAAACAGTGTTTTAATGAAGGCCGTTTCCGTTCTTACAGACCCTGTGACCACCACCGACGAGCTTATCCCTTCGGGCGAAACTTCGTCTTACCGCTCCAATCCTATGCGCCTTGCTGAGTTTGCCCTTTTGCGCAAAGACCCCGCCTACGTAGGCAGGGCCAAGGCTGTAAAGGCCGACGAGGAAACCCGCAGGCAGAGCGGCGTTTTGCCGGAAGACGTGTTAAAGGAGGCGGGAGTAAAGCTTGACCCCGATACAATGTACGGCAGTTTTGTCGCCGCGAGAAAGCCGGGCGACGGCTCGGCGAGGGAGCAGGCCGCTTCCTGCCAGAGGGTGTTAGGCGGCGTCGCCAACATAGCCGAGGAGTACGCAACAAAACGCTACCGCTCTAACCTTATAAACTGGGGCATGCTTCCCCTTACCTGCCGCAGCTTTGACTTTAAAGTAGGCGACTATATCTATATAGAAAATATAGTCGGGCTTATAAAGGAAGGGGCGGAGGCCATTCCCGCCAAGCACATTTCTGACGGAAAGGTGAAAAATATTATGCTCGGAATAGGCTACCTGACCTCGGAAGAAAAGGAGATTATCCTTTCTGGCTGCCTTATAAACTATAACCGCGACAAAGCGGGACTGTAAATTATAATCTCCTCGCATAAAAACGCGAGGGGATTTTTGTATACTGCCTCATTATAGCCTCCCCTTATTAAGGGAGGCTATATTCTGTCATCCTGAGCGTTCACCCCCTATGTGAGGGGAAGCCGAGATCGCAGTATTACAAAAAACTCTATGTGTCTATACCTTATCGCTATATTTACATTGATTTTTGCGGCAGAAGGGGTTATAATTAAATTACAAAATTTTCATCCGGGGAGGAGAATATGAAATACAGGGTTGTCGGCTGGACGTCTTACGACGATTACAGCGTAAAGGACGGCGATTTAACTTACGCCGCGTACACGACTATAATAGACGAAATCCGCAGTGAAAAGCTGTTTTTCTCAGGTTACGACCACCAGGAAAGAAGTTACTGCGTCCCCGTTCTGAACGACGGCAAGAAGAGGATTTTTTCGCAGCGGAGCTGGGGCGGGCTTATGGCCGAAGCCTACGGGTATTACGGGCGGTTTGACTACAGCCTGTTTTCTTACCCTTCGGCGGTAGGCAAAGGGGCTAAAATCCCCGAAGGTCAGGGCGTTCCCGTATGGTTTGTCCCCGAAAAGGATTTAAGCGAAGAAATTACGGTAAACGTCGGCGAGGAAAAATTCGCCGAGGCCGAAAGCGGCAGAATTAAAATAGCCGAAGAGGGCAGGCTCAGATATGTGGATAAAGGGGATACGCTTACGCTTGTATGCGGCGATATGGCGGCGAGCTACAAAGTTTTTGACGTGTTCAGCCGCTTAAGGGACGTGCCCGACGATATCCAGAGCATTATAGACCGTTACGAAGACAAAAAAGAGGTTGAACGGGCGACGGAAATCGCCGCAAAGGCCCCCTACATATTCGATATAAGGCTTAAAAAAATTTAATATCGCCATAAGAAAAAATTTTAAATAAATGCGTGTGTAATAATATACATACGCAGGCATATATGATATAATCTTATTGCAGGCGGAAAGCTTGTAAAAAATAAAAGCGAGGTAGAAATATGAAGTATGTTTGCAGCGTATGCGGCTGGACTTATGACGAAGAAAAAGGCTTCCCCGAAGCCGGAATCGCGCCCGGTACACCCTGGAGCGAAGTGCCCGAAGATTTTGAATGCCCTCTTTGCTTCGTTGGCAAGGCCGATTTTGAAGAATCGGACGATGATTGATATTTGCAATGAATAAAGCCCTGTCGCCGACTTTGGTACAGGGCTTTGTTTTTTTGTTTCTGCGGGGCGGAAAAATGGAGAATATTTTCGATTGGCCCGCATATATGCCTGAGTTAAAGCAGATAATATATGCTTACAAACTGCAACGCCGTGCCCGCGAGGACGAACAGATGCCATACGCAGTGGAAGTACTTTTTCTTGCTGCCTACGCCGTAAAAAATTATGCCTAAAGTGTAAGTTACCCCTCCGCACAAGAGGTATATAAGCGATTTTACGCTAAGAACCTTTAAAAGCATAGGCAGGGCGAAGATTATGCACCAGCCCATTACAAAGTAGCCGGCCATGCTTATTATTTTTACGGGTTTCCAGTACATATTTATCGCGTTGAAGGTGATGCCTACGGCGGCGATGGCCCACTGTATGCCGAAAAGAATGTATCCTAACGCCATTCCCTTAAAGGCGATAAGGCAGTAGGGGGTATACGTTCCCGCGATGAGCAAAAATATTGTGCAGTGGTCAAAAATCCTGAACACCCTTTTTGCTTTGCCCTGCGGCAGGGCGTGGTATAAACAGCTCATAGTGTAGAGTATGGTTATCGAAAGCGAGTACATTATCACCGCGAGGTAGTTTACTCCCGAGGGGCTGTGCGACACCGTTATGCACCCGAAAATAAGGGCGAATACGCCGAACAGAGCTCCTATGCCGTGAGTCACGCTGTTGAATATCTCTTCGCCGAGGGTAAATTTAGGCTGCAGCGCCGCCCTGCGTTCGGCCTTTATCTGTTTTAGTTCTGCCTTTGTCATTGCGTTTGACGTAAGTACTTTTTCTCCGTTCATTGTAACATCCTTCACTTTTTCGTATTTGTTTAAAGCCCGCCGTCGGCTTCATAATTATATTATGCCCTTTTGGCGTTAAAAATCAACCTACCCCCGCCGCAAAGCTGTCTAATGATTTTTTTGCCATGGAAACCGCCGCGGTGTTAAATTCTATCAAAAAATTTGAAGTTCTACCGTAAAAAATTTGTACTCTACCTGCAGTAGAGTTGTTTTTTTTGTCGTATGGTGTTATACTGTTTTTATGACGCTTGCATATTTTTTATTAATAATACTTGTATATATTGTTATAATCGCCTTTGCGGTCGGCGCGCATTTTATGCCGAAAAAGGTGGTAAAGGGCATTATGCTCGCCGTGTACGCGGCCATGCTCGCAGGCGAAACCGTAAAACAGATAGTAGCTTTTACGGCGGAGGGCGGGTACGATCTGTGGATGGCCCCTATGCATTTTTCTTCCACGTTCTATATAACCGTAGGCTTTGTTCTTCTCGGCGGAAAAAGGCTTAAACATATCGGGCAGTCGGTGCTGCTTGTAAGCGGGCTTATGCTGTTTGCAATGATTGCGTTTTCGCCGTATTCCATTTTCGGGGCGGAACCTGAAGACATATTTAAATCGGCGGACAGCATATACGGATATTTTTTCCATATGGCCGTAATATTGCAGCTCGCCGTGATGATCGCGGGCGGCGAGTACAAACCTAAATTATACGACCCCGCGATATTTGCCGCGTTCGCCCTTGTTTACGGGTGCATAGCCGTTCCGTTCTCTATAAAAACGCAGCTGAACTTTGCAAACATTTTACAGTTCAGCGCCCTGCCCTTTATGGACAGCATCCGCGAAAATTACGGGCACGCCGTTTACCTTATCGTCTACTATTTAGGCGTATGCGCGATAGGCGCCGCCATTATTTACGTATATTATCTTTTATATCGGCTATTTGAAAAGCGGAAGAGAAGGTTCCGTATAAATTGATTTATTAATTTCACACAAATTTAATATTTATTTAAACTGTGTTTTAAGTTGAAAGCTTAAAGTGTTAGTGCAAAGGGCGAAGAGCCTTTTGTTTGCCAAAGTAATATATATTTTTGTACTTAGTGCAGGAGGATATAAATGAAAAGGGTTTTAAAACTAACGCTTAGCTTGTTTTTGGCCGCGGCCTTATCTTCAGCGTGCCTTTTGGCGGGCTGTTCCATCACGCAGGACGATTCGATAATAAATGTGATTGCGTCTGACGATTCTTCGGCCGACGCTTCAGACAATACTGCGGCGGGTTCGGTGCCGGATTCTTCTTCGGCGGACTCGAGCGGTACAGACAGTTCGTCTGAAGATAATTCGTCGGGATCGGTTACATATGTTTCTTCAGGCCTGAGCGTAGATTACGAGGTGGTTGAGTCGGCGGAGACTACTTACACCGTATCAGAAAATCTGCTTTCCGTGGCGACCGTCTATGCGGATACCGTAAGAACTTACAGCAGCAACAGCTACGGCCCTCATGCGTCCACAAGTTTCTCTTATCACGACGTGTATACGGGCTCGAGCGTAATATTTTCTGTCGCTGACGATTATGTTTACTTTGTAACCTGTTACCATGTAATATACAACGAGGACGAAGGCCAGGTTGCCGACGATATATACGTATACTTATACGGCAGCGGCGACGAAGCGGAAGTAACCGATTATCAGCTTGTAGGCACGACGGCCTATTATACCGAAATGAATTACGGCGACAACGCCATAGAGTGCGAGTACGTAGGCGGCTCATGGGCAGAGGACGTGGCGGTGCTTAAAGCTTCAACCGAGTCGGTTCTCGCCATAAACGAACAGGCCAAAGCTGTGACTTTCTGCGAAAATTACTCGGCGGGCGATACCGCGGTGGCTATAGGCAACTACGCGGGCGAGGGGATTTCGGTAACTGAAGGGTCTGTCGCCGTTCAAAGCGAAGAAATTTCCCTTACGCTCGGTTCGGATACAAGTTCTTTCCGCGTAATGAGGCTTGATTTGAATATTTACGAAGGCAACTCGGGCTGCGGGCTTTTTGATGAAAACGGCTGCTACATAGGCATGATAAACGCCATGTCTACGGTGTATACAAACTACACTTTCGCCATTCCTGCGGACGTTGTGTTAAAGAGCATAGAAAATATTATCTATTACGCAAATTACCACAATATGTATACGGCGGATTTAGGAATTGAGGTGGAGGCTTCAAGCTCTAAATACGTTTACGACAGCGTATCCCGTACGGGCGAAATAGTGGAGGCGGTTAAGGTAACTTCCGTTGCGAGCGGTTCCGCGGCGGACGAAATGGAACTTCAGAC
The DNA here is from genome assembly GCA_021205485.1 of Clostridia bacterium. Classification (GTDB taxonomy): domain Bacteria; phylum Bacillota; class Clostridia; order Christensenellales; family Borkfalkiaceae; genus Coproplasma. The sequence continues at coordinate 6,544 of JAJPXK010000137.1, forward strand.
GGGGGATATAATCAAGTCTGTAACCGTTGACGGGGTTGAGTACGAGGTTACAAGGACGTACGACATAGAAGATTTGCAGCTTATAATCTTCGCCGATTCAAAGGTTGTTGTGACGTACGAACGCGGCGGCGAAACGTCTTCGGCGGAATATCAGTTTACGTCAGAAAACGTTTCTAAACATTGATAACTTAAGAGGGGGTGCGGTTTTTGCTGCACCCTTTTAAAATAAAAAAAATCGGACAAAAATTGTCCGACTTTTTGCTTGGTTTGGCTATATTCAGGGGTCAATCAGTTTCTTCGTCCTTTTTAGAGGCTGATTTTTTGCGTTTTTTAACGCACTCGGTCAAAAGGAACTCTATCTGTCCGTTGACCGAGCGGAAGTCGTCTTCTGCCCATGCGGCTATTTCGGCGTACAGCTTAGGCGAAAGCCTGAGCGGCACCTGCTTTTTTTCGTTATCTTTATTTTCCATATCAAAACGCAAAAAATTTAAAAGTTAATTAATTATACATTATCGCCGCAAATTTTGCAAGCGGGCGGGCAGACATATTTTAATACAAGCTGCCCGAATTTACTATCGGCTGAGCGTCGCGGTTGCCGCACAAAACTACCAAGAGGTTGCTTACCATAGCCGCCTTGCGTTCTTCGTCAAGTTCTACCGTGTTGTTCTCTTTAAGTCTGTCTAAAGCCATCTCTACCATGCCGACGGCGCCGTCTACTATCATCTTTCTCGCGGCAATAATGGCGGAGGCCTGCTGGCGCTGTAACATAGCGCTTGCAATTTCGGGCGCGTAAGCTAAATATGTAATCCTCGCCTCAAGTATCTCTATGCCAGCTTCGGCGACTTTGCTCTGTATCTTTTCGCGTATTCTCTCGGCAACAATCTCGCTGGAGCCCCTTAAACTGCCCTCGTCGGCCACGCCGTCGCCCGTGGTGTCAACGCCCTCGGCTACGTCGTAGGGGTAGATGCGGACGATATCTCTAAGCGCCGTGTCGCACTGAAGGGAGAGGTATTCCTTGTAGTTATCTACATTGAAAACGGCCTTAGCCGTGTCGGTAACCTGCCATATTACGGCGATGCCTATTTCTACGGGGTTGCCGAGGCAGTCGTTTATCTTCTGGCGGGAATTGCTCAGGGTCATCTTTTTTAATGAGATCTTTTTGTTTTCAAACAGTTCGGCAGAACTGTCTTTATGCGGTTTTTCTTCTGAATTTACGTCGCCGCTCTGGCTGAGTTTTGTCTTTGCGGCGGGGTTGACGGCGGTGGTAAAGGGGTTTACAAAATAGAAACCTGCGCCCTTGATGGTGCCGTAGTATTTGCCGAATAACGTAAGAACAAGGGCCTCCTGCGGTTTTAAAATTTTAAGCCCGCCAAGGCATACCGCCGATACTAATAATATGATAAAGCCTGCAATCACAGCAATTACTTTCGCAGGGTCGGGCGTTTCGCTGTCGCCGATTGCCACTGCTCCTGCAATAAGCAGCGCTACGCCTGCGATTATAAGGACGATAAACAGCAGCATCATCGCCATGCCGTTCTTTCTTTTAGTGAGTACTTTTTCTTCCATTTTTAAATTCTCCTGATTGTATTATTATGATATCATTTTGATATCACTTGCAAGAATATGGT
>JAJPXK010000201.1:0-7720 GCA_021205485.1 Clostridia bacterium
ATATAAAAAACCTTGATTTGGATGATTATTTTATTATTATCGCAATTAAAGATACGCTTGGCGAATATTTAAATAATGACATACAAGATCTTTTAAACAAACTCGGCTTAAATAAGACGCTCATAAAAAAATATCAATGTGGATATATAGCTGTTATTAATAACGGACAGGTTGTTTATGAGTTCCTTGCCAATAATAAAATAGGAGTAAAGTGTAACTTTGAAATTGATTCTTATAATTTGGATATTCATTCTCTTCCCTTTACGGCAGGAAATTTAGCAAATATTACAATAGGTACAGCTCAATGCGCAGTCAATGCCCGTGGATTAAATATTGTTGTATTTGACAAACAAAATCAATATGTTATAGATTCTGTTTGTTTTGATACACATGTAAATACATATTTGGCAACACGTAAAGATTGTTCAGCTTTTGAAAGTCGTGTGTTTAAGTATAAAGTAAATATGACCTTAAGCAGTCAAACTGAATTGGATTTGCAAAATTCATTAAACGGATTAAAAAATACTATTGATGTAAATGCCGTTCATTCAGATATTAAATATTGGCAACTTTATAAAAACGGAAACGAGACAGAATTAGAAGCCCGCAAGAGGTTTTTTGTAGGAATGGATTATGTTAATCCAGAAATAAAAATCATACAAGATTGCATATCTGTTTTGTTTTATTATTTTGATAAGATTTGTAAAGAAAATGGACTGAAGTATTTCATGGTAGGCGGAAGTCTTATTGGCGCTGTAAGACATGCAGGAAAATGTGTTCCTTGGGATGATGATATAGATGTATATATGCCGCGCGATGATATTAATAAACTTTTACAAATTATGGAATCGAATGATGAATTTGCTGCTAATGTATATTTTGGTACAATGGGGCAGGCTTATATCAGATATTTAAGATTTATGTTTAAAGGAGTTAATGTTCCTTGCTTTGTGGATATATTTTATATGGATTATGTTGAAAATAGCAGTGATATAACATGGAATAAACATAACGAGCTTAGAAGGGAGATGATAGTTCAAACTGCTTCTTTGGAAGCTAAGCTTGCTTCGGATAACCGATTGAAAAGAAGCGTTGAAATCGCAAAGTTGATAGACAACCAAATAAAAAAAGAGCAAGGAATTTTAAATCCGTTTGGTAAAGGCACCTCATTGATATATGGTTTAGATCAGAACACATTCTGGTGTAAGAATGTTTATGATTATGATGATATATTTCCTACAGTTACTGTTCCTTTTGTTTATGGAACGTGTGAGATACCAGCTAAAGTGGACATGATGCTTCAGCGTATGTACGGTGATATTTATACATTGCCTAACCGTATGACGGGAGCGCATCCGTCTCTGAAATTGACGGACGAACAGAAAATTGAGACCGTTAGAATAACAACTTTTTACGTGAATAAGATTTTAAATCAGTAATTACGAGAGAAAAGAAATGACAAATAAATCATTAATAGTTGGCGGTGGCAGCGGACTCGGCTTCGCTATGGCAAAATCGCTTGCGGATGAAAATAAAAAAGTTATAGTCGCAGATTGCCGGTTTTCAGAAGAAGACGATAGATTTGAGAAAATTCAGATTGATTTATCGAAAGATAAATTAGACCATTTATTCGGATTGGATATCGATACTTTGATTATCACGGCGGGTATAGGCAGACTTGATTATTTCAATTCTTTTTCGGACGCTGAAATCGAGAAAGTATTTAGAATCAATACAATATCGGCAATGGAATTAGTTCGCGCATATTACAGCAGGTTAGACAGCGAAGATAATTTTAATATAGCTATTGTCACAAGCATAGCGGGTATTATAGCTTCTCCGTTATATAGCGTATATTCGGCGACAAAAGGAGCCTTGGTAAAATTTATTGAGGCGGTAAATGCCGAACTTGCATTCAAAAAACGTGTAAACAGAATTCTTAATGTCGCGCCGGGATATATAGGCGGAACCAATTTTCATGGCGGAAACAGAACTGCGGAACAACAAGTTGCAATTAAGGAACTAAGCAACGAAATTATTTGCAAAATGCTGCAAAAAGAAGAGTTGTATGTGCCGAAAGGGGAAACATACAACAATGTAATAAAAAATTATCAGGCAAACCCTGTTAAATTTGGCACCGAGAGCATTGGATATAAGCTAAAAAACAACAAATTGCAGACTACCCCGCAGGTAAAAGTAGGGTATCTTACAGGGACTTTTGACCTGTTCCATATAGGCCATTTAAATTTGTTGCGTAACGCAAAAAAATATTGCGACGTATTATACGTAGGAGTTCATCCCGACGGAAAGCATAAAAATAAGGAAGTATTTATTCCGCTTGAAGAACGCATAGAGATAGTGAAAAATATATCTTATGTAGACGATGCTTTTGAGTGCGGCAGTGAAGATATAGATACATACGAAAAATTGCAATATGACTATTTGTTTGTAGGTTCTGATTATAAGGGTACCGAGAGATTTACCCGATATGAAGAGTTTTTTAAGGGAACAAAAACTCAAATAATTTATTTGCCGTATACAACGCAGACAAGCAGTTCTAAATTACGTCAGATATTAAACGACAGACTTAAGAAGTAATATAATTAAAAGTTTATAAGGTGGAAAATTTATGATGAAATACATACGTAGCGTCTTAATAGATACTGTAAGCATATATAAATGGGGGGGGGTATTTTCTAAATATACTCCCTATATACCAATTTGCTAGGAAAAAGCCACGCGATTATGTGTTAAAACGTAACCGTGCGGCTTTTTTTTGTTTTTAGCCGATTAGATTTAAAGATTTTAGGCATAAAGGAATAAATATAATGGATATTGAAGATAGGTTATTTGTTCGAAACAAAGATATGTGGTTTAAAGCCTGTAGTCGTAATTATAGGGTAGAATATATTCCAAAAGTTTTTGAAATAAACAAAGGCATTGTTCTGCCTGCAAAATACATTCCTGGCACCGCCAATAATTATGCCGGTGGTGTATGTGATGAAAATTTTAAATTTAAAGCAGGTCTTCGCAGGGATCCAAAATCCCCGGGTTGGGGAGGTGTAGGCGAAAGTTATACAGTGGATAAAAAGGATTTGATTTATGAGGATGAAACTGTTGTTTTTGGCGGTGTTTTAATGTCTTTTTTTGGACATATGCTCAATGATAATCTTACAAGAATGTGGTGGCATGTTTTGAATCAGAATTGTAGTTACAGATTTTGCTTTATAGTTACAATGGGTGAATTTAAAACATGGATGTATGATTTTTATGAATTATTGGGAATTGATCGTAGTCGTATAATAATTGTAGATAAACCTATGCAATTTACGAAAGTTATTGTGCCTGAGGAAGCCGCACATACATGGGATAGTTATACGGATTTTTGGGACATGCCGCATATTTTAATGGCCGAGAATGCTTTAAAAATGGTGGATGTATCGCAGTTGCCTAAAAAAATATATCTTACCAAACGTTTTTATAGGGATGGCGGGTCTGTCACTATAAATGAAGAATACTTTGAAAACTTTTACAAAAGTCAAGGTTACGAAGTGATTGCCCCTGAAAAATTACCTTTATTTCAGCAGGTAGCCCTTGCAGCAAATGCTGAAGCCATTGCGACTACTTTAGGAACAACAGTTCATTTTAGTTTGTTTTCAAAAAAAGGAACTAGGATAGATATTCTTACTCGCGTAGATCACCAAACGTTGCAAGTTCAATCGATGATAAATCAACTGAAACAATTGGATTATTATATCGTGGATGTTTCAATGAATTATTTACCATGCGATAGAGTTTATGGAATTATATATCTCGATAAAACTTATTGCTGGAGAAATTTTATAGAAAAAATATTCGATCAATCTATGGTGGATTGCGAATTTGATTCTTCGGCTAGTCGTACTTATCTTTTAGAATGGACAAGATTTTTTCTTGAAAATCCATACAGATTTAATTTTCTTAAATTGGGTGAAGTTGGCGGATATGACATTTTAAAGCGAATGTGTAACATCCTTTTAGATAAAGAACCGGATCAAAGTAAATACAATGTACAATATAGCCCGCAACAGGTGAAAATTACTGTAAATCAATTGCAAAAATCAGTTGAAGATACTAAAAAACAATTAACTAACGCACAAGCACAACTTACTGATAAAATGGAAAGCGAATGTTTACTTCAAAATGAAAAAGCAAAAATAGAATCAGATTTGAAAAAAGTGATATGTGAAAACACGGTTCTTTGCGAAAAAAATATTCAGTTGGACAAGGATATTAAAGAAGAGAAAAACAAAAGCAAAACTCTGCAAAATGAAAATAAAATACTGCAACAAGAATATAAATCATTACAAGAAAAGAATAGCGAAAGTCAGGAAGTTATTTTAAAAGCGAAAGAAGAAATTTCTGAACGAGATAAAAAGATAATACATCTTGAACAATCTATTTCTTTTAGGCTTGGAATGGCGATAACTTTTATTCCCCGAAAAATAAAGGGGTTGTTCAGAAAAAGGAAATAAGGAGTTGCAAATGAAAGGAATAATACTTGCGGGCGGGAGCGGCACAAGGTTGCACCCCGTAACAAAAGTGGTGTCTAAACAGCTTTTGCCCGTGTACGACAAACCGATGATATATTATCCTCTGTCAACGCTCATTCTGGCGGGGATAAGGGATATACTCATAATTTCTACGCCGCAGGACTTGCCTAATTTTGAAAAACTTTTAGGCGACGGCAGCCAGTTCGGCATACAACTTACATATAAAGTGCAGCCCTCGCCCGACGGCCTCGCACAGGCGTTTATACTCGGCGAAGAATTTATAAACGGCGAAGCTTGCGCCATGATTTTAGGCGACAATATCTTTTACGGCAACGGCTTCGGCAGAAGGCTCGCCGAGGCAAGGCGTAAGGCGGAAAGCGGCAAATCGACCATATTCGGCTACCAGGTGCCCGATCCCGAACGCTTTGGCATAGTGGAATTTGATAAAGACTTAAACGTGGTATCGGTAGAAGAAAAGCCCGAACACCCTAAGTCTAACTACTGCATTACGGGGCTATATTTTTACGATAAACGCGTAACGGAGTTTGCGAAAAGGGTAAAACCTTCGTCTCGCGGCGAGCTTGAAATAACCGATTTGAACAAGCTCTATCTTGAGGCGGGCGACCTTACCGCTCAGCTTTTAGGCAGGGGATTCGCATGGCTGGATACGGGAACGATGGACAGCCTTGTAGAGGCGGCGGTGTATGTAGAGACTATGTCTAAACGGCAAAACCTTGTAATATCCGCCCCTGAAGAGATAGCCTATTACAACGGCTGGATAACCAAGGACGAACTTATAGAGACGTCAAAACGATACGCAAAATCGCCATACGGCAAATATTTGTTAAAGGTGGCGCAGGAGGAACAATGGGGAAGTTTATATTCGAAAAAACAGCGATAGACGGAGTAATTATAATTAAGCCGACAAAGTACGGCGACAACAGGGGCTATTTTATGGAGACATATAATAAAGCCGATTTCGTCGCGGCGGGCATAGACTGCGAGTTTGTGCAGGACAATCAGTCAAAGTCGGTAAAAAATGTCTTGCGCGGACTACATTTCCAGAAGAACCATCCTCAGGCAAAGCTTGTGCGGGTGGTATCTGGCAAAGTTTTTGACGTCGCCGTAGACTTAAGGGCAAATAGCGATACGTACGGCAAGTGGGTAGGCGTTACTCTTTCCGCCGAAGAAGGCAACCAGTTTTTTATACCAAAGGGCTTTGCACACGGGTTTGTTGTATTGTCTGACGAAGCGGAATTTTGCTATAAATGCGACGATTTTTACCATCCCGAAGACGAAGGCGGAATCCCCTGGAACGACCCTTCAGTAAACGTTCAATGGAACTGCGACAATCCTGTTTTAAGCGAAAAGGACAAGCGCTATGTGCCGTTGGAACAGTCAAAAATAAAGTTTTGAGGGGAAAATATATGAAAATTTTAGTAACAGGCGGAGCGGGATTTATAGGCAGCAATTTTGTATACCATATGCTTGCAAAATACCCCGGATACCGCATAGTATGCCTTGATAAACTCACCTACGCAGGCAATCTTTCAACCCTTGAAAGTGCTTTAAAGAATCCAAACTTTAAGTTTGTAAAAGGGGATATCGCAGATAAAGAGGCGGTAGACAAACTCTTTAAAGAGGAAAATTTTGATATAGTTGTAAACTTTGCCGCAGAAAGCCATGTGGACAGGTCTATAGAAAACCCCGAATTGTTTCTTGTGACCAATATACTCGGCACGCAGACGTTGCTTGACGCCTGCAACCGTTACGGCGTTAAGAGGTATCACCAGGTATCTACCGACGAGGTGTACGGCGACCTTCCTTTAGACCGCCCCGACCTTTTATTTACCGAGCAGACGCCTCTGCATACCAGCAGCCCGTATTCGGCAAGCAAGGCCTCGGCCGACCTGTTGGTTCAGGCATATTACCGCACCTACGGCACGCCGATAACCATTTCCCGCTGCTCAAACAACTACGGGCCTTACCATTTTCCTGAAAAACTTATTCCTCTAATGATAAGCAGGGCTTTGGCGGACGAAAGCCTGCCCGTCTACGGCGACGGCAAGAACGTACGCGACTGGCTCTATGTAGAAGACCATTGCAAGGCCATAGATCTGATTATACATAACGGCAGGGTTGGCGAGGTTTACAACATAGGCGGGCATAACGAGATGTCTAACATAGACATAGTAAAGCTTATATTGCAGTATTTAGGCAAGCCTGAAAGCCTGATAACCTATGTCACCGACAGAAAGGGGCACGACCGCAGGTATGCCATAGATCCCGCAAAGATACACGCCGAACTTGGCTGGCTGCCAGAAACGAAGTTTGCCGACGGCATAAAAAAGACCATACAGTGGTACCTTGACAACAAAAAGTGGTGGCAGGATATAATAAACGGCGAATACAAAAATTATTACGAAAAAATGTACGGGAACAGGTGATTATATGAAAATTCTTGTAACTGGAGCCAATGGATATATGGGCTCAAGAGTAGTCAAAGTCCTTTGTGATGAAGGATGCGAAGTAGTGGCTGTTGATTTTAAAGGCGACCATATAGATGAAAGAGCAAAATTTATTGCAGCGAATATTTTTGATGTTAAAGAAAATTGGTTTTTATATTTAGGTGAACCAGATGTGTGTCTGCATTTGGCTTGGTGTGATATTTATCAACATAATTTACCTAAACATATGGAAGACTTATCTTCACATTATGAGTTTTTAAAAAATCTGATAGAAAGCGGTTTGTCGCAAGTGGCTATTATGGGTACAATGCATGAAGTCGGTTATTGGGAAGGAGCTGTAGATGAAAATACTCCTTGTAACCCGTTGACGTTGTATGGAATTTCAAAAAATGCTCTCCGCAAGTCTGTTGAGATTTTTGCCGCAGAGAAAGGGTGCAAATTTCAGTGGTTGAGAGCTTTCTATACTTTTAGTGACAGTGTGTATGGTAATAACATATTTTGTAAAATCAGACAAGCTGTTGTTGAAGGTAAAAAAAGTTTCCCTTTTACTACAGGAAAAAATAAATATGATTTTATACATATAGACGATTTGTCTGAAATGGTTGTTAGGTGTATTATGCAAAATAAAGTAACTGGCGTGATAAATGTTTGCTCGGGCGAACCTAAATCTCTTGCAGAGCAAGTTGAATGGTATATTCAAAAGAATCATTTGCCAATAAA
>JAJPXK010000201.1:7730-8036 GCA_021205485.1 Clostridia bacterium
GTATCCGGATAGAGAATATGATTCGCCTTGTGTTTATGGCGATGCAAGTAAAATTAAAGAAATTTTAATGGCATAATTATTTTATTCATCGCTAAAAACACAAGCAGCATTTTATAATTGGTACGAAAAGATATGCATCGATTAAAAAATTATTTTTTGACTTGCAAACTTATGTGTAGAGCAGGTTAAACATACAGTTTTATACAGAAAATATTAATATGTCGTTTAAGTATTTATATTACTTTAAATTTTTTAAAGTAGATGAAGAAAAAAATTATATGCTTTATTTCGAGGTGTCCCATATGC
>JAJPXK010000024.1 GCA_021205485.1 Clostridia bacterium
TTTTTGTGTCGCTTTTTGCCGTTGTTTTTATGCGGCGAAGATTTATTTTTAGAATAAAAGCCGTGTCTTTTATTCCGTATTCCTTATACGCAAAATCGCGCGTGCCGCGCTGTTAAGATTTTGCTGTTTACTGTTTTCAAGCCCCTGCATCGTTGCTTTTCGGCGGGGCTTTTTCGCGGGTTGTATCGACCCCTCTTTTGTGCATTTTTAAGGGATAACTTATTATATAATGCACAAAATTCACCCCGCGCTCGGGAAAAAAGCCCTTGTATGAGCTGTGCTGACGCTGTCAAGGGCGGCAGTATTTTTTTTGCTTTAAGGAATTTTGAATGTTTTGTTGCGAAAAAAATCTCCGCCGAGGAAACCCTTGACAGCTAACGGACGTTTTACCGTTTAGGAAGGTAAAAAGCCGCGGGCCCTGTGCTTGGTCGGTTGAAAATTTGTGAACTTTGCATAAAGTTTTGAAAAGTCGGACGGCGTAAGCCGTGGTTAATAAAATTCAGGAGGCAAAAAGGAGTGTGTGACGAAATGCCGAATTGCGAATTGTCAAATAAAGCTATTCAGCGGTTAGAAGAATATCTTACCGCCGAAGGCTGGACAGCCGAAAAAATTCTTGATTTGATATGCTTTTTAACGAAAGCTTAAATTAAGAACGGTAGAAAGAACAAGAGCCGAACGGGTGCACAAAGTCGAAAAAGCGTTCCCGAACGGCTCAACGTAGGGGGCGAGCCTCCCGCCCCCGAAAACCTTATTTATATTTTACTACAACTTTTTTAAAAATCAAGGCTTAAAGCCAAAATTTCACAAAACTTTTTTTAGAGGTAATTATTATGACAGATAAAAACAGAAATTTTTACGCAACTAAATTTGACGATATGGCGGACATCGTCGAAGCTATGAATACCATTGTAAAAGGTATGAACGACGAAACGGCATATTTTGAAAACTGGATAGACTTAGTCCCCGACGAAGCAAGCCGTGAAGACTTTGAAGAAATCGCAAAAGACAAGGAATAGCTTTCCGACGTTGTCGCAAGATTTAAATATGTTATAAATAAATTCGTTGATTAATTAAAAAGCTGCGCTATCGGCTGGACGGGCAAATATAAATTTTTACGAGGTCTACTCACTATGAAATATATATTTTTTAAAGACGTTGACACAGTCGAAGAACTTTACAACCAGTATAAAAGGCTTGCTATGCAATACCACCCCGACCACGGCGGCAGGCTTGAAGATATGCAACAAATTAATGCAGAATATGACGAACTTAAAAAAATCGTCGGCAATATCCATAAAGCCGCAAACGGCGAAACATACCAAAGCGAACGCCAGAACGCCGAAGCCCCCGACCGCTTCAAGGATATAATAAACGCTGTAATTAATTTTGACATTGACCTTGAGCTGTGCGGCTGCTGGCTTTGGGCGTTCAATGCCTATAACTACAAAGACCAGCTTAAAAATTTAGGCTTTTTCTACTGCTCTAAAAAGCGGGCGTGGGCCTGGACGGACGAATTAAACCCGAAAAAGAACAAGCATACAATGACGCTTGACGAAATACGCGAGAACTACGGCAGCGAGGTTATAAAAACCCGCAAGAACGATATAAAACAGATAGAGGCGGCTATATAAGCCGCCTTTATCCGTTTTCGTCCGTCTGCGATAGGCTGTTAATCTCGTTTTGAAAATGGCTGTTCTGAGCCAACAATTCCTCATTCGTCGCTATCACGTCGGCGTATTCTTTTAAATCGTTTATGCCTACACAATTATTTTTGCCGCGCTCAGCAAAGAATCCCGACAGGCAGTCGGTGGAATAACGCTTTGACCATATTTTTTTAGATTGTCTGTAATACTTGCGTTTTAACGGCTCGCCGTCCATTTTGCCGCTCTCTACGCTTAAAGTCAATACAGAACTTCCGAAAAGGTTACAAGTTTTTTCATAACGACTTGACATTGCGGCGACTATATTTTTAAAGAGATATTCTATTAAAACGTTGTCGCCCCTTGTATATCTGTAGTTTTGGTAAAATTTATCAAAGCGGCCTTTAAGCCATTGATACACTATTTCAAAAAGATAGAACGGCGAAAAGAACGGCAGGAGAGGGCGGCTCTCCGTCTGGCCGTCTATGTAGACGACTTCGCCGAGTTCCCTCGCGTCGGCGCCGAGACTTTCGGGGCGTTGCAGGTCGGCGAAAAACTTTACAAATACACGGTTTGCGACTACGCAAGCGTGACGGCTCATTTTCCATAAGGCGTTGAATAAATCGTTCTTTTGGTTGCACTCGTCCGAACTCGCTTTTATTTCTTTGTTTTCAAGGTTGTTTTTGCGTTCCTTGTCTACCTCGCAATACACGTACACGCCGAACCCGAAAGCGTTTCTGTTCGGGTTGTTCTCTATCATACGTTTGCCGAGCCGCAACATATCCTGGTCCAATATATGGCTATGTCGTGAATAGCTGTCTATAAGGCGGCTGTCTCGCTTGAAAAAATCTGCGTTCCACAGCGGAAAATTGCCTAAGTCGGATATTAAATTGTCCGTCCTTATCGAATAGTTGCTGACTAACAGCGAACTTTGCACGGTGTAAATAAAATAAGCGCAAGCGTAGTCTTGCAACGCTTCCCATATATCAATAACTTTTAAATTGTCGTTATATGTAAGCCCGTAACGCTCATAATCATAGCCGTAAATCTGTTCGGGGCAAGGCTTTTTATTAAATTTGTTGTGCCGCGCCTGTATAAAGCGTTTACAGCTCCACACGTCATATATTTTATGCTGTTCTATGCCTCGGCGCAATATATATTCAAATCTCGTCCACGGAAAATTCGGAAACTTCATATCGCATTCGAGAATTATTTCAAAAGCCTGGTCTCTTAGCTGCGCTTCGGCGGATAACGCCATATCTGTTATTAAGGCCGTTTTGCCTGTGCCCATTGTGCCGTAAACTATTGTTATTACGCCGCGCTCGTTTATAAATCCGCGGTTGCAGCGCTCCCTGTGCGCAAGCCTTGAATATGCGATATTGCGGCTTATCGCTTCAAGAACTATAACGGCTATTGCAAGCCATATATACCACGGTATAAAGCATATAGGCGTCGCAAGGTCTATCACGAGTTTATATATCTGCAAATACAAACTGGATATGTCAAAGGATATGCAAAAGTAGAAATAATAAGCTAAAAATTCAACAAAGATTGTCAATAAGTTGAAATTCAAAGCCCATATCAAAAGCCATATTATATAGTAACAACTATGACTTTTTACAAAGTCTTTAAACGATATGCACCACCCCTTGACGGGGCGGTAGAAACGGGTTAATTTTTTATACACTTTCAGCGGCTTGCTGTCTTTGCCGCAGTCGTTGTTCTGAGCTTTCAGTATGCGGCCGAACAATAAATACGCGACGATTATCAAAGGCAACGCAATAAGCAGCGCGTAACAGATTATATACAGCCCGTCGCCGAGGGCGGACAAATAATTCAATGCGTTGTCTTTGCTTATCCAAAGCTGCCAATATGCGGCGAAGCCCTCTTTGAAGCTCGCCCAGGTGGCAGGGAAATTCACAGTCGCCAGGCCCGCAGTCGGGAATAAATCCATTGACGGCAATTCGTTCACCGTTACAGAGATGCCGCCCTCTATGCCGAAAAGTTCGCAAAAATAGTAGGCTATAGAAAGCCCGAAGTCGCGGAAACTTTCAATTATTCGGTTAATTGAGTTGGTGAATAAAAACGCCGTACACAGCAAACAGCCGATTGTTATCGCTATACATATATAATGCCTGTAATCTATCTTTTTCATAGCTTGACCCCCGTGTATACGAAGTAGCCGATGAATAAAACTATTATTATTGTGAGCAATACTCGTAAAATTTTCTTTAATATCTTCATTTATGTTATCCCTGTTTCTTTGGCATTAAAACGCCGTTTTTTTATGCAAAGGCGGCAAGCGAAGCACAATCCGCTTACCGCCGCAAATAAGGAGGTCAAGCTAATGGAAAACATTAGCGTGTAAGTATATTTGCCGATGCCGGCTTTTCCGCCCCGGATCGGCTTTAACCGCCAAGCAAACTTGTTACATAGCTTGCTTTGTCGTCTATCCATTCAGCCGCATTATCCAATGCGGTATTTATTGTTTCGCTTACGCCAGACAATGAACCGTTTTTTACTGCATACACAACGCTACATATTGCCGCCGCCACAAGAACAATTAAAATTATGTATAAAATTATCTTTAATATAGCTTTCATTGCTCGCTATTCCCTTTTGTTTTTATCCTTTGGCTTTTTAAAAGCCTTTATTATTGCGTTTATCAACTTGAACGGCAGGGATATTATCCATACAAGGAATTGCGCCACATAAGGCAGTACGGGGAACAGTATAATTACTATAACCACCAACGCAAGTATGGCTAAAATCGTTCTCCAGTCTATATTTTCGCAACTTTCAGCAATGCCGCTACCTGTGCCGTCGGGTTCGTCGCTCCCCGAAGTTCTATTATCTACAACACCGAGATTATACGTTGTGCCATTGCTCATAAATTTTAAGCGTAAAATTGTTACGCTTGATATATCTGTACCATATTCTATATATGTACCGTAACCGCTTGAAGCCCATTTACTTGTTTCAGCGAAACGTAATACCCATTGCATACTTGATATATCTTCAGTTGCGTCGTCTGTCAAAGTGTATTCTTCACTTGCAATAAAATCACTTACTTTTTCTATCCTATCCCAAGTATAAGTTTTAGCAAACCAGCCCGTGCCCGTATAAGACACGTCTTGTGTATAGGTTAAATATGCGTAATTTTCTACTTCGTCGCCATATGTTTTATCACCGCTTAAGCCTAAACCTACAGAATAACTATAAGAACGGGATACATAATAAACGTCAGCTTCATAAAGATAATCTATATCGTAATCACAGTCAAACGCTACAAAATGGCTATCACACCAAGAACCGTATAAATTAAATCCGTCTGCATATTCCACATAACCAACACGTTTTGAAGTTATGGTTAATACGTCTGTCTTTTGCATTGTATATGTAACGTTGCCGCTACTGTCAGTATCAGCACGCCAACATTTACCGACTTCAAAAGATATTTCGTCTGTAGTATTGCCGTTTTCTTGCTCGTCGTCTAAAGCAGAATTAAAAGGGCGATATATAGCGGATATGTCATAATATCTTGTAGTTTCAGTACTTACTGTAAAACCGTTTACCTTGTACTTTTGGAATACACCATATTCATTAAGCAGTGTTAAACTATATACAAAATAATTAGTGTCGTCTGTACCCCATTCAAAAAGCGACATATTTATACTTGTTGCCGTAATGTCATATGCACTACCCGTATATGGTCTGTAAACATATAAAAACAATTCGTTATCTTCACTTTCAGCAATTTGTATTACTGAAAGCGAGTAGTCCGAACTGTCAGCGGGGTAGTCCGATACGTTAAAACTTTCGTCGCTTTGCAGGTCGGTTAATACGTCAGTGTACGTACTTTCAGCATATGCCACGGCAGTGCCGACAATACCGCCGAACACCGCCGCAATACATATGACTATAACACATAGCAAAGCTATAAATTTATGTAAATTGTCATATATAATCTTTCGCATATGCACCCCTTAAAAAATTATGGCGTTAGGTGAAATCGTTACATTTGTTACAGCTGTCGTATTATATACAAACGGTATTTTTATTACGCTTTCTTCATCGGGTGAAGTTATCTGTATTGCAAAATACGGGTAACTGTATATATCGGGGCTACCGTCTATGCTTACAGCCGTACCTGCGTACGCCTTTAGTATATCCGACATTGAAGAATACTTAAAAGCAAGCTCAAATGTACCGTCTTCACTTACTGCTACAGTACTACCGCTTGTTGTAAATACACTTGTAAAATCTGTAATACCGCTGTAATTTGAAGTAGAGCCGTTAGCTGTATATTCAAAATCATATGACGATTTAGAAGATACATTATTGATAACTTTTACAGTACAGTCTGTTACACTATATACGCCCCAGTCGTTGTAATTACCTATGGTAAATACAGCCGTTTCCGTTTCGGAATAATCTACAGTTATTCCGTCATTGCTTGAGGTAATAACCGAGCCGTTATAATCTGCGTACATTCCGACAGAACGCCTTAAAAGGTATACTATGCCGCCGAGCAAGCCTACACAAAGCAATAATACAAGTATATAGGTTAATATCCTTATTAACTTATTTTCTGTTTTTGTCTTGCTCATCTTTCACCGCCTTTTAGAACGCCAATGCCGAATTGTTTAAACTTACTGAAGATATTGCAGTATAAAGATTAGAGGCATCTATTTTAATGTTATATGTATAAGTGTATTCTAACCCTGTTGTGTCACCCGTAAATGTCATTGTTATTGAATATGTTTTACCATCAATCACCGAATACATTTCTTTAACATTTGCTGTACTGTTAGCATAATATCCCGAATAAGCATAAAGTATATAATAATAGTACTGTGCAGAATCTGTAATATCATAACTACGAGTTGCGGACGAACCCGCAGGAGTTACAGAATAACCTAAAGATGTTAATGTGTACGTCTCGCTAATCGTACCTGTACCAAGAGTAGGGGTAAAACTACCTAATTCCAATTTATAACAACCTGACACACCTGTAGGCTGATAATAAGTTGAATTATATGTAGGTAACGTCCAAGTTGCAGTAGAAGAATTAGAAGACCATGTTAAATCATCTCCGCCATTAACATTTGTTATAGTTAAAGCTGCATTTGTCGCACGTTTGATATAATCTACCGTACACGTTGCGTATACGTCTTCGTCGTCATCCGCAATACATTTTATAGTTACCTGCGAACTAAAAGCGCTGTTGCACGTCACCACACATGACTTTGTGTCGCTTGAAGGCGTAAGCGTTACCGCTGAATTTGAAGTCGTCCACGTAAACGAAGGACTTGTTGCGTCGCTGTTATAGTTTGCAGTAAGAGTTATACTGTCTTCTACATATTCAGCGGTAGCGCCGCTACCGTTTACTATGGAAGAAGATAAACTCGCTGTACGGGAAGAAGATATAGACAGTTTTGCACTGCTTGCGCCTTCGCTTACAACTACGTTATCTATACTCGCTTCGTCTACGTTTTCCTCAACTTCGGTATCTTTTTTAAACCAGCCGTTTTCTTTGGCCCCCATGTAGAGGGCGGTGCCCGCCCCGGCGACTGCCGTTAACGCCAGTATGCCGCAAAGCGCGGTCGCTAAGGTTCTTTTTGTCGTAACTTTCATTTTTTTATTTACTCCTTGCGGTCTTTCCCGCCGTCTTTTATTTTTTCGTTTTTTTGGTTTTAAATCTCATATTTGACATACCTCAGCTTATTATGTTAAACTAAAGTTACCCAAACAAAAATAATTTAAAAAGCGAGGTATATCAATATGAGTATTATTAAAGCCGGTATAAAATTTGCCGCAAGAACTATTAACGATAGCGTACTCAAACACGATATCAAAAAAGCTCAAGCTAAAGCCTATGCTGAAACAGGTAAACGTATAAATCACGCAAGAAACAACAATTACCATATCAACGCTGTTAAATGTTTCAATAATAGCCGTAACAATTACATTGACAACGCAAAAGCAAGGCATAATAACCGCGACAAGTTTATAGCAGACATTTAATCTTTTTTTGTTTTTGCTTTTTGATTGTTAGCCGATTTTCTTGCCTTATCTGCAACCATTTCGTCATATACAGATTTTTCCGCTAAATAACACCTGCCGCCTTTACTGTTAGTATCGTCATAATAGGCAAGTATGCGGTTTTTACACGCTTGCGGTAAACTTGTCATATCTTTAACAAATTTACGTGGCTTACCGTTCTTTTTATCCGCAGGTTTAGATACAAAAGGGGTATCTTTATCTACGGCGCCAATTACACCTTTGCGAAGTTTACCGTTCTTATAAGCGTAATCATGAGATACTGCATATAAGCCCGCTAAATTTTCATTTTTTCTGTTCCTTTTTATATCTTTTGCCATTGACA
>JAJPXK010000185.1 GCA_021205485.1 Clostridia bacterium
CCTGCCTGTTCCTTGGTAAAAATAAAGCTTTTACCGCGGTTCCCGCTTCCGCTCGTTCAGGATGACATACTACCCTGTCATTCCGAGTGGAGCGTAAACGTAATTCTGTCATTCTGAGCGGAATGGAGCGGAGCAGAATGTAGTCGAAGAATCTCCTTGCAACCGTTTTTATTACATCTAGGGGGGTCCTTCGACTCGCTACGCTCGCTCAGGATGACAGGGGAGCTTCAGGATGACTGAGGAGGGAAAGTTAAAAAGCAGGGCGGAGCCCTGCTTTTTAATAAGGAGAATTTTTACCATACGGTAACAATACCGTCTACATAATGCCAATAATTTCCGTCTTGCGTAGGTTCTTCTTCGCTGTAGAAATAAACCGTCGCCGCCTCAAGATACTCGTTGCCGTTTTCGCCGATAACTATTTTGTTCCACTGCGCTTCAGTACCATTATAATAAACTGTTTTAAATGAAGTACAGCCAATAAACGCATAATCGTCAATTCCTGTTATGCCGCTGCCAATTACAATGGTTTCAAGCGAAGTGCAGTTCTCGAACGTATACCATTCAATTGAAGTTGCGCTATTAGGTATAGTAACGCTAACAAGCGTAGTCATAGCGGCAAACCTGCCTACAGATGTTACGCCTTCGGGCATATTTAAATTTGTCCCTTGATAATATTTAAACGCTTCACTGCTTATACCCGTTACTGAGAAGCTGTCTGCCCATATCAATTCGGCTGAACAATAAGCAAACGCATAATCATTCAATGCTTTTACCCCGCCTGTTATGGTAATGCTTGTAAGACTGCTATTGCTATATTGGAAAGCATAGCTGGCTATAGTATATTGGCTGCCGTTTATATCGTCGGGCAAAATTATATCTGTTTCTGAGCCGCTATATCCTGTAAGGTAATATTCGCCGCCCGTATAACTGAACACAAACCCGTTTACAAGATAGTATATAGTAGTGCCTGATTTTGCCGTATACGTAAGTACACCCGTGCAACTGTCGTCTATAATATGACTGCTGCCATTAGCGAACACATCAATAAACAAACTTGTATTATTAGCGTCATATGTTACGTTTGCCGTCATATCGGAAGTTACATTATAAAAACTTATTTCACCACCATTGCTTACCACACCGCCAATCCGTATATCACCAGAAGCAAAGCTTGCGGTAATATCCGAATTTAAAGTAACATTTGAAACATTAAAGCTCCCCGAATCTATATAACCTATAAGCCCTCCTATAGTCATTCCACTGCCAGCTGAAATAACCTTTGCCGTTAAATCTACTGTAACATCTGAAACAGTGAGACTGCCTGTAGTTGTTCCTATAAGGCCGCCTACACAACAGCCGGCACTGCTGGTAACAACAACGTCTACCGTTAAATCTAATGTAACATCTGAAATAACAGATTCTACATTGTATTCGAAATAATTTCCATACAATCCGCCAATTAAAATTGAGTTTGTGGTTTGCGCAAGATTGCATGCCAACATTGCATTGACCTCTACATTTTCGGTTATATATACATAATTCGCATCGCCTATCAGGCCGCCTATACAAACACTTTCTGTTTTACTGTTAGTGTTTATAACTTTAGCATACATTGAAACATTAACATTGGTTATTATTGCTGTATCACCTGTCCTTGCCGCCACAGCGCCTACTTTTACGGTGTAACTGCCGCTATTATCGTTATTCAGCGTAACCGTATAGAACATATTCTCTATGGTAAGATTGGTAACTATACCATATACGGAAGCAAACAATCCAAGGTTTATGTTTGTATTGGTATAAGTTTCTGAAGAGCCCGCGTTGCTTATGGTATGGCCGTTGCCGTCAAATACGCCAGACATATCGTTGTTGAGGTTAACCCATTCTTTGTCCGTTAAATCTATATCGGCTGTAAGTTTGTAATACTTGCAGTCGTCTACGTCTAAAAGCTGATCGGCGGAAGAAATTTCTACCACATCGTCGCCGGCAAGCCGCATAAGCTTTGCCGTATTATCTACATATTTAGATTTGCTTATACTTTCGTTTGAGTAACTCATACTCGTCAGGTTGAATGTTTGCCAGCCGCTGCCTTCTGTAGTCAACGGGATATATACCGTCTGATAGTCGTCAGATAATGTTATATCGCCTGAACTATATTCTGTATCATTTATAGTTACGCTGGTAATATCGTACTCTGTAGAGTTAGACAGACTTATCTTATAGTATATCTGCTCGCTTGCGAAAGCGTAATAGGTTGCCTCGTATTCGCCGCTGTCATTTTTACGAACAAAAGAAACCTCATCCACCGTAAGGGCGCCGTTAAAAAATACGCTTACCGTGTTACTTTCGCTTACAGCGGTTGAATAAGAAGCGCCGTCTATAGTGCTGTTAATGTACTCTACCGTGAGCAATGTTTCGCCGCCTGCGAACTGATTATCGTAAACAATCTCTAAAATAATGTAGCCATTCCAGATTGTCGAAACTTTGAAAGTTGTTCCGTTTATTACCAACGAAGAATAGGTTACTTCATCGGGATTGTTTGTCCCTATTTGCAAAACAAGGGTATCGCCTTCGCTTACAGCTCCGTTGCCGTTTCGCACAGCTACCGAACTTACTTCTATCAACGGGTCGGTGTATAACGAATATTCCTCGGTGTACACCTGTTCGCCGTCGCCGTCGTTAAGGTTGTATTTGAAAGTAACCTTAAGCGTATACTGCGTATAGTGAGAAAGGTTTTCAAAAGTAAGCTGCGTTGCGTCTAAATCGGTTATACTTTGCACCAAAGTACTGCCGTTATATAAGCCTATCGCCGTAATCTGGCCTATGTCGTCGGTATCGGTATAAGTTATCCCGAAAGATAAACTGTAAACGTCGGTATCGGTTACGGTAATTTCAACTTCGGGCGTAGCCTTGGCTTCGGTTGTTATCTGCTGCGACACTACCGCAGTCTGGCTGCCCTCGCCGTCGTTGAGGTTGTATGTGTACACAGCGGTAAGCGTATAGGTGTTGTTTGAAAGAAGATTTTCAAACGTTCCGCTGAGGTCAGTTAAAGTATAGCTTGTATCGCCGAGCGTGAGCGTTACCGAAGTAAGGCTGCCTACCGCGTCTTCATCGGTTATTGTAAGAGCGTAACTTACCTCTTCCTGAGTACTTGTTAAACTGCTTATCTCTACAACGGGCGTAGCCTTGGCTTCGGTTGTGAAGGTCAAAGAAATGCTCTCTTCGCCGCTGAGCCCCGTATAGTATGCCGTCAATGTGTACTCGTTGTTTGAAAGAAGATCGTTTATATAGGTAGCCGCCGTATCCAACACGGTTTCAACGCCGTTTAACGTAAGGGTCAGCTTTGTTATGCTGCTGCTTGAGTAGCCTGTATACCAGGTATAGCCGAAGGTGATATCCTCCTGCCCTACTTCTATGCCGTCAAACAGAACCACCGCGTCGGTATATACCGAATTGGTGTATATGTAATTTACCGCCGCGCCGACTCCCGTTAAATCGTCGTAATAGGCGACTATGGAATACTGGTATAAAGTATTAGGCGTAAGGGATGTAAACTCTACCGAGTTGTCGCCTACGGCAAGGTCTTGCATGCTTACTATGCTTTCGCCGTCAAACAATACCGCCCTGATATATCCGCCCGAATAGGTTATAAGGCCGTAAATATCGGATATTGTAACATCGAAAGATATGCTTGTGAGCGTAGTTTGCTCTGCGGGCGCGGTAGTAGTAACCACAGTAGTTGAAGAACGAACGCCGAGGGTGACTACGGGGTCGCCTTCCATCTTAACGTCTTTAATTTCGGTGCCGTCGATATACTTTATTTCGCTTATAGTATAGCTTGTAATGCCTACTTCGATATATTTCTGGTCTATCTTTACTATAACCTGTTCGTAATCGCTTTCGTCTTCGAACATGTAGTCGGCGTAATGAATTTCATTTACGCCGTCGCTTAAGATAAAGGACTCGAATTTGTAGTAATCGGGGTTTTCAAAGTAAATGGTTACATATACGCTGTCGCCCTCGGTAACATAGTATATATCTTCGCTTGAGCCCGTTACCGTTAAGGTAGATTCGTACTCGTCTTCTAACGTTGTATTGGTGTCGCCGCCATAGGGATTATTCTGGTCTATATCATTATTTTTGCCGTTATAATCGCCGTAGTGCGAAAGCTTTACAGACGTTGAAGAAGTTGAGGCGGTTGAAGCTGTTGTTTCTGTAGAAGAAATAGACATTCCCTTATAAACGGGGGTCTGCTTTGTCAACACGCCGGTTGCGAAAAGCACTACAAAAACTATAGCTACGGCCGCGACTATGGCGCAGGCGCCGATTATAAGCGACTTTGCCTTTACGTTGCCGCGGGGCGATTTCCCGGGTTTAGGGTTTTTAGGGCTTTTTACGCCTCCGCCGCCCTTTACCTTGCCTCCTTCAGGAGTTTCGGCGGCGTCGGATATTAAATCGTCGTCTAAAAAGTGTAAACCTTTGATAATATCCATCGAATTCATGCTAACATCTCCTTTTCTAAAAATTCCTTAAGCCGTTCTCTTGTGCGGGCGAGCATAGATTTTACCTTGCTTTCGCTGAAAGAGTATTTTGCGGCTATTTTTTTGACGGGATAGAAGTACCAATATCTTAAGATGAAGATATTCCTTTCTTCCCGCTGAAGCGAACGCAAAAAACGCGATATCGCTTCGCCGAGTTCCTTCTCCTCCACAGTTTTATGTACGTCTCCGCCCGCGGGGATTACCTCTTCTAACTCGGTGAGGGATAATTCGAACTGCGAATTACGTTTTTGAGCGTGAGTTTTTTCGTACTTTTTCAGTGACAGGTTTCTTGTTATGCGGCACAGAAACGCCGATAGTTTAGACGGATTCTGCGGCGGCATAGCGTTCCACGCGGCAAGGTATCTATCGTTTACGCATTCTTCGATCTATTCTATACGCTGCAAAATGCCGTCGCCTACGGAGTAGCATAATTTGCCATACTTGCTGTCGGTTTCTTTTATCGCTTCGTCGTCGCGCGAAAAATACAAAGCGATAATCTGCTGGTCTTCCATGGTAAATGTCCTCCTGCCATATAAGTACGATTTTTTTGAAATCGGTCGCAAGTTTTTTAAAATTTTTTTAAAAAAGTTTGTGTCAGCGTGTGTTTGAATGTGTTAATGTGTGTTAAAAGGGCCGTAAGCTTTGCGTTACAGCCCTTTTTGTGTATGTGTGTATATTTGCGGTTGATAGGGGATCCTTCGTCTACACTGCGTTCCGCTCAGGATGACAGTAAAGGCTCCCCTATTAGGGACGAGGCTATGGTGCGGGGCGGCGGGTGCCCGCGAGATCCTTCGACTACACTGCGTTCAGCTCAGGATGACAGTAAAGGCTCCCCTATTAGGGACGAGGCAATATTTGTTCGTCGCCTCCCTTTTCCGTCATCCTGAGGAGGGCGTAAGCCCGACGTGAGGATCTCGCGAGTACTCGCGGAAAGCCAGGTTGTTCGAGGCTTCAGATATCAACCTCGCCTTGTTTAAACGTTATTATTTTAAACAACTTTTCGACCGACGAGGTTTTCGGGTCGCGAGTTCTCGCGAGATTGCCACGCGGTAGAGACCGCTCGCAATGACGTATAGGCTTCTGGTCGCGGGCACCCGCGAGGCCCTTCGACTCGCTCCGCTCGCTCAGGATGACAGGGGTCAATACTGTATTATGGTAAGGGGAGCGATGGCGGCGGAAAGTTCTTTTATGCCCTGGTCGTCAAAGGCCACGTTTATTACCGCGCCGTTGTTGCGAAGCGCCACCACCGTTCCGTTGCCGAATTTGGCGTGCCGCACCTTAGTGCCTACCCTGTACTTGCCGCCCTGCTGCTTTGCAGGCGGCTTTTTTTCGTCCGAAGAAAAGGACTTGGCGGGGCTTGCGTAGGGGTTGGAATGAGCCGTCCAGATGGCGGCGTAATCGTCGTCGGAAGAGGAATAAACTGCCCTTCCGCCCCCGTTAGTTGAGGCATATCTGCCGTTGTAACTACCATAGTTACTATTTTTTTGATACCTGTTGCCGCCGTACGCTATGTTGTCCTTTAAGCCTAACGCCTGCGACAATTCCTTTATAAATCTTGACGGGATTGTTCTGTCCCTTCTGCCGTAAAGGTTACGCTCTAAGGCGCGGGTTAGGTACAACTTTTCCCTCGCCCTGGTTATGGCTACGTACATAAGCCTGCGTTCTTCTTCCAGCTCTTTGCCGCCGTCGTCCACGCGGGACGAGGGCATAATGCCGTCTTCAAGCCCCGCGATAAACACGGCGCGGAACTCAAGCCCCTTTACGGCGTGGATTGTGGCGAGGGTTACATAGTTGCTGTCGTCCATTTCGTCGGTGTCGGAATACAGCGTTATGGCGCTTAAATAGTCGCTTAAAGTGCTGTCGGGGTTGAGGCGGATATAATCGTCTACCGAGGCGACAAATTCGTCTACGTTGGCGATGTCGTTTTCGTCCTCCAAAGCGTCTCTTAAACCAGTGACGGCGATGAGCGACCGCACCAGATTGTTTACGGGCTCGGCCTGAGACTGTATCACAAAGTCCTTAATAAGGTTGCCGAAGTCGGCAAGCTTCTTTTTGGTTCCCGAACTTACGTCAAGATATTCGCAGTCAAGCACGGCGTCGTAGAGCGAAAGGCCGTTGTTGTAGGCGTACTCCTCCATAATCTCTATCGTCCTGCCGCCGATGCCCCTTTTAGGAACGTTGATAATCCTGGCTAACGCCTCGCTGTCGAAGGGGTTGGCGATAAGACGCATATAGGCCAGAATGTCCTTTACCTCTTTGCGTTCAAAGAATTTTAGGCCGCCGAACACCTTGTATGGTATGTTGTATTTGGAAAATTCCTGTTCAAACGGGCGGGTTATGGCGTTTATCCGCAAAAGCACGGCGAAATCTGAATATTTGTAGCCCTTATTTACAAGGTCGGATATGGTTTTTGCCGTGTACAACGCCTCGCCGAGTTCGTTATCGGCGGTAAAATATACGGGTTTATCGCCTTCGCCGGCCTCCGTCCACAGCGTCTTGCCCCTGCGGTTGCCGTTGTTTTTTATTATGGTATTGGCGAGCGAAAGAATGTTGCCCGTAGAGCGGTAGTTGCGTTCAAGCTTGTACACTTTGGCCTTAGGATAGTCTCTGTCAAACCGCAGAATGTTCTCTATCTCGGCCCCGCGCCAGCCGTAGATGGACTGGTCGTCGTCGCCTACGCAAAAGAGGTTGCCCCCCTCCTTTACCATCAGCTTTATTATGCCGTACTGCACCGCGTTGGTGTCCTGAAATTCGTCCACCATTATATATTTGAAACGGTCGGCGTAAAACTGCCTTATCTCGGCGTTTTTTCTGAAAAGACGCAGGGTATACAGCAGAAGGTCGTCAAAATCCAGGGCGTTGTTTTCACGCAATTTTTCTTCGTAGCGTTCGTAGACTTTTACACATTCGTCTATGTGGTTTTCGTGTTCGTTGCGTTTTGCGTACTGGTCGGGGTCAAGCCCTAACATTTTGGCGTTGGCTATGTGAAATTTGGCGGGTTTTAACAGTTTGTCAGCGTCAAAATCAAGCTCTTTAATGCACTTTTTGATTACGTTTTTGCGTTCGGTTTCGCTGTAAATGGAAAAATCGGGCTTTATACCCGCAGCGTCGGTGTTGGCCCGAAGTATTTTTACGCACATTGAGTGTATTGTGCATATCCACATATCGCGGCATTCGCCTATCTGAGTCTGCACGCGTTCGCGCATCTCGCCCGCCGCCTTGTTGGTAAAGGTTATGGCGAGAATCTGCCAGGGTTTTGCGAGGCCCTGATCCAATATGTAGGCTATTCTTGTGGTGAGCACCCTCGTTTTGACGCTTCCCGCGCCGGCGAGCACAAGCACCGCGCCCTCGGTATCGGTTACGGGTTTTATCTGTTCTTCATTCAGATTTTCAAGCAAATTATTCATAATTTTATTATACCATATCAAACGGCGATTTTCAATTATTTAAAGGGCGAACAAATAAAACATTTGATTTTATTG
>JAJPXK010000127.1 GCA_021205485.1 Clostridia bacterium
TAATAATATGACTAACCTTGTATCTAAAAGCCTTGCGCCGATGTGTATTTATGAAATTTTGCTTAAATACAGTGACTGCGATCATCCGCTTACGCAGGGCGATATAATAAAACATCTTGCCGAAGATTACAGCATAACAATGGAGCGCAAGGCTGTAAGTCGCCATATTGACAGCCTGAAGGAAGCGGACTTTGAAATTCTGTCCGCGGACGGCGGCGATAGTAACAGTAACGTTTACTTAATAGGCGAGTTTGACGACTCCGAACTTCACCTTCTCATAGACGGCGTTTTATCAAGCAGATATATCTCGGCTAAACACTCAAAGGAGCTGATTAAAAAACTTTGTAACCTGACCAACAAACATTTTAGTTCGCACGTTAAAAACGTCTACTCGGTAGACCAGTGGAGCAAGACGGAGAACAAACAGCTTTTTAACAATATCGCTGTCGTGGATGAAGCCATTGAAAATAATAAAATGGTTACGTTTACCTATAATCGCTACGGCACGGATAAAAAATTGCATAAATCTGTCGAGCATACGGCAAGTCCGTATCAGTTTATTTTGCATAACCAACGCTATTATTTAATGGCTTGCAACGAAAAATGGGGCAATATCGGCTACTATCGCGTTGACCGAATTACCGATATACGTATAGCCGAAAACAGCACGGCGACGCCGCTGAAGTCGCTTAAAGGTTACGAAAACGGAATTAACT
Organism: Clostridia bacterium; assembly: GCA_021205485.1. GTDB lineage: Bacteria > Bacillota > Clostridia > Christensenellales > Borkfalkiaceae > Coproplasma. The sequence continues at coordinate 717 of JAJPXK010000127.1, forward strand.
ACCGCCAGCTTGCAACGTCTTTTCCGTATATGTATACCGATAAACCGACGGGTGTGCAATTCTACGCCGACGAGTGCATTTTGGATCAGATAGTGGACTGGTTCGGCGACAATGCCGCGATAAAAAAGGACGGCGACAGGCTGCTTGTTCATGTAACGGTAAGTTTAAACGCTATGGAATACTGGGTGCTGCAATACGCCAAGTACGTTGAAGTTATCGCCCCCGCCGACTTCCGCGAAACAATAAAAGCCGATTTGCTTTCGGCAAGTGAAAAATATAAATAAGAAATATAAATAAGATAAGAGGTAAAAATTTATGGATGAGGCAAAGTTTAAAGAAGTTCTTAAAAAGGCATTGATTCAAAGCAACCAAGAATTAATTGATAACTGTAAGTTTGACGAATTGTATGAAAAATTTAACCGTGAAGAAGCGCCTTATTTAACAGCGGTATTATTAAAATCGGGTATTAATCCTTTACCGCATATGAGCAGTGTGGTTAATTGTATGTATCAGGGGCTTGATATACTTGATATAAACGAGATTGTCATTCCCGCAAATATCAGCCGAATAGGTCGCGACGCTTTTTGTGGTTGCGCTCAACTTGAAAATATAATAGTAGATGCAGGTAATGATGAGTATAAATCGATAGACGGTAATTTATATAGCATTGACGGAAAGACGCTGATACAATATGCTATCGGTAAAAAAGAGAAAGAGTTTATTATTCCAGAAGGTGTGGAATATATCGGTAGGGGTGCTTTTGCTAACAGTGTCAATCTTGAAAAGATAACCATACCTGAAGGGATATATCTTGCGGATAGAGCGTTCTTTGGTTGCCATTCGCTAAAAAAGGTGATAATTGCCGACAATGCAACAGAAATTACTATGGGCAGTTATGTCTTTTCTGAATGCTCTGCGTTGGAAGAAGTTTACGTTGGCGAAAACGTATCGTTTGATATTAATGCTTTCTCTAAATGTGTTTCTTTGAAGAAAGTAACTTTAAATAAAACAATGGCAATAGCTGGCGGGCAATTTGCAGGGTGCAGTTCTTTGCCTGAAATTGTATTGCCGGAAGGTTTAAAATCAATTGGACAGGATGCCTTCGATGACTGCGGACAGCTTACAAAAATTGTTGTTCCTGACATCGTTGAAGAAATTTATGGCGGCGTTTTTGATTTTTGTCCTAAACTTAAGTACTATGAATATGAGGGCGGTTACTATTTAGGAAACGATGCAAATAACTTTGTCGCGCTTGTTAAGATTAAAGATGACGCCGTTAAAAATTTTATTATTCATAAAAGGACAAAAATTATATATAGCAGTGTATTTTATGGCTGTGAAAATTTAGAGAATATAACGATTCCTGAAAGCGTAGTTTGCATTGGTATTTCAGCATTTAAAGAGTGTCAATCATTACAATTAGTCAAGTTTGTTAAAAACACAGCAATAAAAACTATTCATGATGAAGCGTTTATGGATTGCGAAAAGTTAGAAACGGTTGAACTTCCTTGCGATGGAAACGAATTGTTTGTGGGGTTGGATGCTTTTAACGGGTGTTATAATCTCGGCAGATTTTATGTAAAAAGCGAGAAATACGGGATAAGAGCCGTCCGCAAGGTATGCAATAATTTAAAGATTACTTATTGGACAATGTCAGTACTTTTATACGCGAAAAGAGACGACAAACTTCCGTTAGGAAATTATTGGTATTATGACAAAGACGACGATATAGTTGCCTGGACAAAAGATTAAATTATAAAAAGATGTAATCGGCTACAGTGTTATTTGCGGTAGCCGATTATTATATAAAAATTCTCTAAAACGCCGAACGGGTGTGTTGTTTTATCTGCCCATTATAAAGCGTTGCGACTGTATTTAATCTTACTATGTCGTTCATATAAATTTCTTTTTGTCTGGTTTTATATGTTCAAACCGTATTTGTATGTTATCATATTTTTTATTAGCACACCTTATTTAAAAAATTTCAGATAATTACGGCGCAAAATTTCAAGCGAAATGACCTTTTTCAGTTTGAAATATTTTCGTAAATATCATTTTTGCCGTTTTTAGCGTGTGATTTTAGCTCTAAAATCACTTTATATTCACCGTCTAAACAAAATCTGGCGGTAAAATATACATATATATTGTTAAAATAGGGATATTTTTTCATATTAGTAACTTGTCTCTTTAACAGAAGAAGAATATAAAAAGGTGGCTTAATATGTTCAAATTACTGCTCGCTGAAGACGATGGCGAAATAAGGCTTATGCTGCAGCGGGGGCTTACAAAAAACGGGTATTCGGTAACGGCTGTCTCTGACGGCAAAGAGGCGCTGGACGCTATGTCTGATGACTTTTACGACCTTCTCATATCCGATATAATGATGCCCGTAATGGACGGGTACGAGCTTGTCCGCCTTTTGCGCGACGGCGGCGATACTACGCCCGTATTGATGATAACGGCTAAAAACGAGTACGAAGATATGCGGCTCGGCTTTTTGTCGGGCACGGACGATATGGTAAAGCCTATAAACGTAAACGAACTGCTTTTACGCATAAACGCGCTGCTCCGCCGTTCGCAGATGATTAAAGATAAAAGCCAGACGATAGGCGGAACTACGCTTGAATTTGATACGTTTTCTGTATTTACAGGCGGCCAGCAGATTATATTGCCTCAAAAGGAGTTTTTAATATTATACAAAATGTTCTCGTCTCCGGGTAAGCTGTTCACCCGCCAACAGCTTATGGACGACGTATGGGGCTACAACACCGACAGCGACATACATACGTTAGACGTGCATATAGGGTGGCTGAGAGATAAATTCCGCAATAATCCTGATTTTGAAATAGTGACGATGCGCGGCGTAGGCTTTAAGGTGGTGAAAAAATGAAGAAGCCGAAGTTGCCCGTGTGGAAGACAAAAAAGCGTCTGAGTTTCCATTTTTACTTTATATTTTTTGTAGTAGTTACCATCTGCGTGTCGGTAGGCATTGCTTTAGGTTTTTCTACCCTTTTCGGCGATTTCTTTGAAACCACTCTGAAGATTCCAAACTTTGTGCTGCTGATTATTTTAAGCCTTATAATAGGCGGCGTACTCTCTTACTTTGTAGGCAAGTTTATTCTGTACCCTATAAAAAAGATAAGGAACGCCATGAACGAGGTGTCGCAGGGCAATTTTAACGTTACCATAAGCGAAGAAAGTCGCTTTGACGAGATCGAAGATATAAGCCATTCCTTTAATTTAATGACAAAAGAGCTGCGCTCTATCGAAGTTATCCAGACCGACTTTATATCCAACGTGTCTCACGAATTCAAAACGCCGATTACGGCGGTAGAGGGCTATACGGCTATGCTCGCGAGCGACGATCTTTCTAAAGAGGAGCGGGCTGAATACGCGTATAAAGTTTCTTACAATTTAAAGCGGATGACCGATCTTGTAAACAATATTCTGCTTTTATCCAAGATAGATAACCAGGCATAGAGAGCAAAAAGGAAAATTTTTCTGTAGACGAGCAGATACGGCAGGAGATACTGGCAACTGAAAGCAAGTGGACGCAAAAGAATATTGATTTTGACGTTGATATGGACGAAGTAACTTACTACGGCAACGGCAGTCTTATTTGCCACATATGGAGCAATCTTTTGAGCAACGCAATTAAATTCAGCCCCGACTATGGCAAAATTACAATAGTTTTGAAGCGGCGGGAAGGCGGCATTTATTTTTCTGTAGCCGACGAAGGAGAGGGGGTTAAAGAGGAAGAAATAAAGCACATCTTCAATAAATTTTACCAGTCGGACACATCCCGTAAGCAGGAAGGCAACGGGCTTGGCCTTGCAATCGTAAAGAAAATTACAGATACCTATGGCGGCGAAGTGTCGGTGGAAAATGCGCTGCCGCGCGGCTGTAAATTTACCGTGCGTCTTCCTGAAACTTAATTAAATTCGGCATATATGTGCGCCAATATAGTAAAACAGACGCTGTTCTTTAAAAGAACAGCGTTTTTTTATGTCAGTTTTTAAGTTTTGAAATAGCGTGTATATCAAATAATATTAACTTTGGTTAAATTTTTCCTAAAATCGGCCGCAAATAAGTTGACTTGTACAAATTATACTGCTAAACTGTATACAGAATTAACCTTGGTTAATATTTAATCAAAAAATTCAGTATGCAGAGGTATGAAAATGTATATCGAACTGAAGGAAGGGGTAAAGAGCTACGGCTCGGGCGAAAATACGGTTTTTGCCCTTGACCATGTAAATTTCAGCCTTGAAAAAGGCAAAATTTGCGTAGTGTTAGGGCCGAGCGGCTCAGGCAAAAGCACTCTTTTGAATGTTTTAGGCGGGCTTGACAGCCTTGACGGCGGCAGTCTGGCGGTGGACGGCGTACAGGTTAACACACTTACAAAGAAACAGCTTACAGAATACAGAAAAAACAGCGTCGGCTTTGTTTTTCAGTTTTATAACCTGATACCCGATCTTACGGTAAAGGAAAACTTACGGGTTGTCTCGGATATTTCTAAGTCGCCGATAGCCGTAAACGACGTACTTGCGGCATTGGAGATAGAAAAGTATGCCGACAGGTTCCCGCGCGAGTTATCAGGCGGGCAGCAGCAGAGGGCGGCGATAGCCAGGGCCGTAGTAAAAAACCCGTCGCTTCTTTTATGCGACGAGCTTACGGGGGCTCTGGATACCGCTTCGTCTTTAAACGTGCTTAAATATATCGAAAAGGTAAACTCTATTTACGGGGCGACAACGGTTATTATAACGCACAACGAGGCGATAGCCGATATGGCGGACGTTATAGTGAGGCTTCGCGACGGCAAAGTCGTTTCCCGTACAGAAAATTCGGCAAAAAAATCTGCCGCAGAGCTTGTGTTGTGAGGCGTATATGTCAGTATTGAATAAGAGATATTGCCGAAGCGTTAAATCTAACCTCGCATTTTACATATCCGCGAGCCTGCTTACGCTTGTAACCCTTTTGCTGTTTTACCTGTTTTACATAGGCGGTACGGGCATACTGCAATTCGGCGAAAGCTTTTTTGCCGAACACAATCTGGAGGACGCGCATTTTACCACATATAAGGCCATCGCAGACGATGACATTGCTGAAATTGAAAGCCAGTTTGACCTTGTTTTAGAGGCTCAAAAGAGCATGGATATTACTCAGAACGGCGTTACGGCCCGCGTATTCAAGGCGAATAAAAAGATAAACCTTTACGAAATTACCGCGGGCGAGGATATGCGGGGCGTCGGCGATATTATAATTTCGGAAGGCTACGCCGTAAATACAGGCGTGAATATAGGCGATTCAATCACATTGAACGGCGGCGATTACACCGTAAAGGGGTACTTCCAGCGCCCCGATTACCTTTATATGCTTCAGGAGGAGGACGACTCTTACAAAAATATATCCACCTTTTTTCTGGCGTACGTTACAGACGACGATTTTGAAAGTTTAGGCTCGCCTAACGTAACCTACCTTGTAAAGTACGGACAGGATAACGAGATGCAGTTCCGCAAAGCTGTATACGACAGGTATTACACGCAAAGTTACCTCGGCGCGGATGAGAATATGCGTATTTTAGCGGTAGACGAACAGGCGGAGATGTTCCTTGTAATGTCGTACGTGATTCTCATCGCGATGCCGCTTATAGCCGTCTTGCTTGTATGTATAATAATATCCAGCAAGGTAAAGGACGAGCAGAAGCTTATCGGCGCGTTGTCCTCTTTCGGGTATTCAAAGGGCAAATTGGCGGCGCACTACGCCCTGTTTGCCGTAATTCCCGCGGCGATAGGCGGAATTTTAGCCTTTGCCTTCGCGGCAATTTTTGCTCAGCCGTACGGGGCTTTGTGCCTTTCTGACTACGAGCCTCTGCACATAGCCTTTAGTTTGCCTGTATATATAGGCCTTTTAGGCGTGGCCGTGCCTGCGGTTATGTATGTGGCCGCGGCGGCCATCGCCGTTGCGAGGCTGTTGCGGCGGGACACCGTGGCCATGTTAAACGGCAGGGTTGAAGGGAAAAGCCTTAAGACTGCGTTCCGCGGCGGCGATGTGAATTTCGCAGTTAAATGGTCTGTGCGTTCGCTTATAGGCAGCCCCGCGAGGACGCTGGCCGTTTTTTTAGGAATATTCCTCGGCAGCGCGGTGATTCTGATAGGCCTCGGAATGATTGATTCTGTGGACGCCATATCGGATACCGCGATAAATTCTACGGGAAGTTTTGAGTACGAGTATATTTTTACAAGTTTGCAGACGCAGACGCCGGAGTACGGCTCGCCTATGCTTGTCTCCTCTTTCGCCGAGGAGACAAAAGGCAAGCGGGTGACTTTTACCGGCCTTGAGGACGGCAACCCGTTTATCGTTTTAAAGGACGGCGACGGCGAGGTGGAAAATCTTGACGGATACTACATATCCTCTGCTGCGTCGGCGGCCCTTTCAATAAAAGGCGGCGACAGAGCGACGTTTTTCAACCCGCTTACGATAGAGTATTTTTCGATAGAGATAGCGGGCGTGGTTGAGTACGACATTGGCAGTATGATTTTTACTTCGAACGGCAATATGGCCGAACTATTGTCGCTTGAAAGCGGTACGTATAACGCCGTTATGAGCGATATAGAGTTGTCGTTTGAAGACGGCGAGGTCTACAAAACGGTGAGAAAAAGCTCTTTAAAAGAGCAGTGCGATACAATTTTAGACCAGATGGGCCCTATGATTTACGCCATGGTGTTTTTAGGGATGATTATCTGCGTCGCCGCCGTGTTTGTGGCGGTAAATATGCTGGTCACCGAAAACAGGAACAACGTTTCGATGCTGAAGGTGTTAGGCTACAGCGACAGGAAAATATCTGAGATTATATTTATGCCTAACCATATACTTTTGCCTTCAGGCATTTTAGCCGGCGTTCCCGCGGCGATAGGGTGCATGAGTTTTATGTGGAAGCTTATGCTTGACTACGGGGTAATGCTTATTACCACCGCGATATCGCCTTTAACATATATTCTTACGGCGGCGTTTACGTCCGTCTGCTACTTCGGCTCGGTATGGCTCGCCTCTAAAAAGGTTAAAAAAGTAAATATGGCTGAGGCCTTAAAAGACGCCAGGGAGTGATTTAAAAAAATCAGGATTAATTTAATATAGTCAGAAAACGCCTGAAAAATTTTTGCCGTATAATATAAAAATTTATTTGGCCGGTATTGTAA
>JAJPXK010000095.1 GCA_021205485.1 Clostridia bacterium
TTATAATAGTTTTAGCGTTTTTTACGATAAATCACAGCTATGTTACTATCGCTATTTTATCGCTTTCTATTTTTTTTCTTTCGCTTTCTATCGCATTCTTAAACATAAAAGACAACACGCCCGCAGCGGATGTTTCCGCCGCGGGTGTGTTTAAGAAATAAGGAGGTTATATGATGAACTATTAAAGTAAAGATTTATAGAGTGCTATTATATCTTCCTTGGTGGGGTCTTTAGGGTTGCCGGGGCGGCAGGCGTCGTCCATTGCAGACTGCGCCAAAAAGTCTATATCTTCTTCCTTTACTATGCCCTTTAAATCCTGCGGTATGCCCACGTCTTTGGAAAGTTGAGCAACGGCATTGCAAGCCGCTTCTCTGTATTCGGCTGCCGTCATATTTTCGGTGCCCTCAACGCCCATAGCCTTTGCTATGTCGCGGTACTTTTCGCCCGTGGCCTCGGCATTATAGCGCATTACCGTGGGCAGTAAAATTGCGTTTGCCACGCCGTGCGGCGTATCGTAAACCGCGCCCAGCGCGTGCGCCATAGAGTGAACTATGCCAAGCCCGACATTGGAAAAGCCCATACCTGCGATATACTGACCGAGCGCCATTCCTTCCCTGCCTTCCTTTTCGTTATTTACCGCGCCGCGGAGCGAACGGGAAATAATTTCGATAGCCTTTAAGTGGAACATATCGCTCATCTCCCACGCGCCCTTGGTAATGTAGCCTTCAATAGCGTGAGTCAAGGCATCCATACCCGTTGCGGCGGTAAGCCCCTTGGGCATGGTTGACATCATCTCGCTGTCAACAACTGCAACTACGGGAATATCGTGCACGTCCACACAGACGAACTTTCTCTTTTTCTCCACGTCGGTTATAACGTAGTTTATGGTAACTTCCGCCGCGGTGCCCGCCGTGGTAGGTACTGCTATAATGGGAACGCAGGGCTTTTTGGTGGGTGCGACGCCTTCAAGCGAGCGAACGTCGGCAAATTCGGGGTTGTTTATTATAATGCCTATCGCCTTGGCGGTATCCATAGACGAGCCGCCGCCTATGGCTATGATATAGTCGGCTCCGCTTGCCTTGTATGCGGCAACGCCAGTCTGCACGTTTTCTATCGTGGGGTTGGCTTTAATATCCGAATACAGCGTGTAGCCGAGCTTTGCTCCGTCTAAAACGTCCAGCACCTTTTTGGTAACGCCGAACTTTACGAGGTCGGGATCGGAGCATACAAACGCCTTGGTAAGTCCGCGCCTTTGCACTTCGCCCACAATCTCTTTAATGCAGCCCGCGCCGTGATAGCTTGTTTCGTTCAATATAATTCTGTTTGACATAACTTTATACTCCTTTAAATTATTTTATTATGCAATCGGCTGTCGCCTGATTTGTGGCAATAGGCACATTGTATACAACGCATATCCGCAGCAGCGCCTTAATATCGGGGTCGTGCGGCTGCATCTGCAGGGGATCCCAAAAGAATATTACCGCGTCAATTTCGCCCTCGGCAACTTTTGCGCCTATCTGCTGGTCGCCGCCGTAGGGACCCGACAAAAAGCCTTTAACGTTGAGCCCCGTGGCTTCGGATATAAGTTTAGCCGTTGTGCCAGTGCCGCACAGGTTGTAGCCCTTTAATATTTCGCTGTTTGCCTTTGCCCACTCCACTATTTCAGGTTTTTTGTTGTCGTGGGCTATCAAGGCTATAGTCTTTTTTACCGTTTTGTTTTCAGTAATCATTTTATATTAAGAAAATCTTTTCTGTAGTCTATTTTAAATAACTCTGCGAGTTTTACCATATCTTCGTCCGTTATGGTGTTTATGCGGGGTTTATTATATGTAAGCATATAAATCTGAGCCGCCTTTTCCACCGTTTCTATTAAACCGAAAGTCTCGTCCATAGTCTTGCCTGAGCCATATATGCCGTGCATTGCCCAGATAACAAGGCGGAAGTCGTACATCTTTTTTGCTGTAGCTTCGCCTATCTCGTTGGTGCCGCAGAGCATCCAGGGCAGTATTCCTACGCCGTCGGGGAAGACGACTATACACTCGGTGCACATTTCCCATAAGGTATGAGTGAATTTTTTCTCGTCCAGCTCGTGAACGTAATTCATTGCCAGCGTGTTTGTAGGGTGGCTGTGCATTACCACCCTGTTTAAAGGGTCTACCGCAAGCCTTGCCATATGGCACATTAAATGCGCGGGCAGCTCGCTCGTAGGTCTGCCGCCGTCCTTATATCCCCATAAAAGCTCCACGCCGCCCTTTACAATACGGATGACGCCTAAATTTGTTTCGGGGTCCTTTTCCACGTTTTTAAAGTACTTGCCCGTACCCGTTACTATAAATATTTTACCGAGCAGGGGCGTTACGTCAAAGTCGGCTTCGTTTACGCCGCCAAGCAGTATGGTGCGGATAACGTTGTCTAAATCAAGGTATTCGGCGACTTCCTTTTCGTCCAAAAGATAGCTGATATTGCCGCCGTTGCGCTCGTCCCAGCCAAGGCGGTACATATTTGCCGTCGTCTCGCACATTTCCCTTACAAAAGGCGCAGTAAGAATATTTTTACGGGAAAGCTCCTTGCCTGCCTTTTTTAAATCATCCATAAAGCCCATATTATTTACGCTCCTTTAACACGTTATTTTCGTAATTTTGCACTTCGGCAAAGTAGTCTTCGGCTACATTTTGCCTTGTTAAATACTCCTGCCAGACGGCGCCTAAAGGCAACATTTTACACTCTTCCTGCATTGTCATAAGTTCGGTAAATTTCCCTTCGTTTTGCAGGGTTTTAAGCCGTTCGTTTGGCAATAGTAAGGCGTTAAGCAGCGCCTTTTGCATTGCACGGTAGCCCGTAACCCACGCCGATATTCTGTTGATGCTTGCGTCGAAGTAGTCCAGCCCTATAAGCACCTTTTCGGTGGCGTTATTTCTCACAATCTCTTTCGCTATCTCTTTGAGTTCGTCTTCGTAAAGCACGACGTGGTCGCTGTCCCAGCGAACGCCGCGCGTTACGTGCAGAGCTACCTTATCATAGAACGCCAGCATTGACGGGATTTTATCGCTTACCACTTCGGTAGGGTGATAGTGCCCGTTATCCAAAAGACAGCACAAACCGTTTTTTGCAGCGTAGTTCATATAGAACTCGCTGTTGCCGACGGTGTAACTTTCAACGCCTATGCCGAAGACTTTGCTTTCTACGGCAATAACTACCTTTGACTTATCATAAGGGATGGAAAGTATTTCGTCCAGCGACTGTTTTAAGCGAAGACGGGGCGAAAGTCTGTCGGCGGGTACGTCCTTGTAGCCGTCGGGAATCCATATATTCATAAGGCAGTGGCTGTTCATTTCCGTTGCGAGATATTCCGAGATTTTTATGCACGCCTTGCAGTGGTCTACCCAGAACTTGCGCACGGTCTCATCGGGGGAAGAAAGCGTTAAGCCGTCCTTTACCATACTATGCGAGAAGAAAGTAGGGTTGAAGTCTATGCCGTCCAGCCCCTGCTCCTTTGCAAACTGCACCCAGGAAGCAAAGTGCTCGGGGCGGTAGGCGTTTCTATCCACCTTTTCGCCGTTTAATATGGCGTAACTCGCGTGTAAATTAAGGCGCTTTTTGCCTGGCATTAAACTGAAGGCTACGCTTAAGTCCGCCTTTAACTCTTCAAAATTCCTTGCCCTGCCTATATAGTTGCCCGTGGTCTGTATTCCGCCCGAAAGAGCGCCCGCTCCGTCAAGCCCTATAACGTCGTCGCCCTGCCAGCAATGAACAGATATAGGTATTTTCGCCAATTTTTCTATTGCCTGCTCGCTGTCCACGCCTATCTCGGCGTAGTCTGCCTTTGCATATTCGTATTTAGTCATATTGCCACCTTTATTTGAAACATATTATTTTTAGATATTTGTGTGCCACCGTAATGTGCTGTCCGCGGGTTCCCGCGAGATCCTTCGCTTACGCTCAGGATGACGTACTTTGCCGCCGTTTTACTCTCCCTTGGCTTCCCCTTGAGGGGAAGCTGTCCGTGTAAACGGACTGATGAGGTGGAAAATAGTAGAAACACCTCATCCGACGGCTTTCGCCGCCACCTTCTACTGTGGATGCTTCGCTACCCTGAAGGGGAAGGCTATACTGCGGTATTATCCATTTGAATTTTCAAATTCCCTATTGCCGTTGCCTCGATTGGTAAAGCAACTACTTTTATGTTGCATATTTGTTCTGTAAGTTCGTTAAGATAAGTGTTTTTCGCGCCGCCGCCGACTATGTAGAGCTTGTCAAAAGTTTTGCCCGTGTTGGCGGATAGTTCCCGTAAAGCCTTTTTATAGCTTTGCGCAAGGCTTAAAAACGCGCATTTGAAGTAATCGCCTATGCTCCGCGGCTTATCTTCAAAGCAGCTGTCGAAAGCCGCTTTCATACTTTCCGGCGAGAGAAATTTGCTGTCGTTTACGTCGGCAGATTGCTTAAAATCGCTTTCACGCGCAGCATTTATTATCTCGTCGAAGGGCATATCGGGGCAAAGCTCCGCCTTTAAATTGTTGACAACCCACATACCCATAATGTTCTTTTGGTAACGGGTATAGCCCACGCCGCCTTCGTTTGAATAATTTGCCCTGCGGCTGTTTTCGTCCGCAATAGCCTTTGGAACCTTTAAACCCAAAAGCGACCACGTACCCGACGATATATAGGGATTGTCGCCTTCAATAGGGATACCCTCTACCGCGCTTGCCGTGTCGTGGCTGGCGCAGAGCATAACTTTACAATTACCCCCGCAATATGCCTGAATTAACGGGGTCAGTTCCCCTACTACCGTACCCGTTTTTGTAAGCGGCGTGAACAGTCTTTCGGGCAAGCCAAGCCTTTTTATTATGTCTTTGTCGTACTCTCCCGTTACAGCGTTTACCAAACCCGTGGTAGTTGCGTTTGTGTACTCGTGCGACCTAACGCCCGTAAGTTTATATGTCAAGTATTCAGGCAACATTAAAAAGTCGGTCGCGTTATCAAGTCTGCCGCTTATCTTATCATCGTAAAGCTGATAAATGGTATTAAAAGGCTGAAACTGTATGCCCGTTTTTGAATACAACTCTTCAAAATGAATAATGCTATGAACGCCGCCCATAACCATTTCGGTGCGGTTATCTCTGTAGGAATAGCAGGGCGTAATTTCCTTATCGCCGTTTAATAAAACGTAGTCAACGCCCCATGTGTCTATGGCGAGAGATACAATATTTTTGTACTTTTCAAAGGCAGCCTTTATACCGTTTAAAACGCTGTTATAAAGCCCGTCTATATTCCAGACGAGATGGCCGTCTGTTTTACTTACGCCGTTCTTAAAGCGGTAAACTTCTTCAGTTTTAATTTCGCCGCCGTCTTCCCAGCCGACGATATGTCTGCCGCTGGACGCGCCGATGTCTATTGCCAAATAATATTTCATACGTATTTTAGTAAATCGGAAAGCAAGTTGAGGGAAATATCGGTTAAATTATATTTGCTTGCGCCGCCTATTCCCGCCGCAGTAAAACCGCCGTTTTTTGCAGCCTGTATTCCCGCCTCGGCGTCTTCTACAACAATGCACTGTTCGCTTTTAAGGCAAAGATATTCTGCCGCTTTTAAAAATACTTCGGGGTCGGGCTTGGATTTACTTATATTATTGCCGTCAGAGATGGCGTCGAAGTAGTTTTCAAGCCCTATCTGATTTAAAATAAAGCGCGCGTTTTTGCTTGACGAACCTATCGCAAGTTTCAGCCCATTTTGTCTTAACGCGGCAAGGGTACTTTTAACGTCAGCGCTTACGTCGGCAGGCGTCAACGTCTTTAAAAGTTCTCTGTAGGTGTCGTTTTTCTCGTCGGCTAAAAGTTGTTTTTCTGTATCGGAGAAAGCCGCGTCCGAACGTTCCAAAATAATATCAAGGCTTGCCATACGGCTTACACCGCGCAGCCTTTCATTTATGGTGCGGTCGAAATAAACGCCAATTTTATCTGCAAGTTGTTTCCATGCGAGATAGTGAAACTCGTCGGTGTGCACTATAACGCCGTCAAGATCGAAAATTACGCCTTTAATTATATCACGATTTTCCATATTATCTACCCTTTTTAAAAATATTTTCTCAACAGATATGCTGGAGTACAGCTCCACGCGTGGCAATAGCTGTTTACGCACTTTGCGCCGTAGGGCGAAACATCGGGGTTTTCGGGGTCAAACAGCTCGTAAAAGGTGTCCGCGCCCCTGTCCGCCATAGCGCCCCAATAATTATTTATTATATCCCTTGCCTTGTCCTTTTCGCCCGCGGCGATTAACGCTTCGGCGTAGTAATGATACATATACGGCGTTACGGGTTTAACCGCGTCCACGCTTTCAAGACGGGATAAAACCTTGGCGTTTTCTTCCATGGTAAGCACACCCGCAAGACACATCCACGCGTTTACGGCGTAGGATATTTGTCTGTCTTTACCGCTTACGAAAAGCCCCTTTTCGCTGTCGTAAAAGGCTTTTACCGCCGCTTCTGACTTGTCTTTAATTTGTTTATCGAGCCACGCGCACGGTTTATTTAACGCCGCCGCCAGCTTTTTTACCGCCTTTGCGCAGTAGATATAAACGGCTTGCGCGCCCGCCTGTTTGTTAAGATATAAATTCCAGTCCAAAAAGCACCAGCCCAGCTTGTCGCTGTCGGGAATAACGTTGTTTTTAAAGCGTTTTGAAGCCAGCCTTATCTGCTTTAACGCGAGCGGATAGAGTTGCTTTGCGGTAGCTATATCGCCCGTGTATTCAAAATAGTCAGCGACCGCCGCAGAAAACAGTAGCGAATAGTCGAACATAAACGTGTCGTCCGCTTCATTTTTCGGGCTTGTAAACACGCATGCGGAGATGTTTCCATCATCGTCCGCCGTGCCCGCGAACAGATATAAACAGCGTTTTACCAGGTCGTTATGTTTAAAAGTAACGTAATTTGCAAGCGCCTGCAAACGCAGATCGCCCAGCCAAAGCCGCCTGTCGCGCTTGGGTCCGTCTTCAAATTCGTACTGCATACACTCTGACAGCGTTTTAACGGCGATTTTATCTATCGCCCTTTCCCTTTCGGTTTCGCCTGCGGGCGCGACTTTTTCGGGCGCGCTTGTTACGGCTTTCGCGTATATATCCTGAATTACAAGGCTGTGCTTTGACGACATCGCTTCCGCCTTTATTAAAACGTATCTGAATGCGTATCTACGCGGCAGAGTGATTTTTGCGGGGAGTTCGTCAACATGGATAAGTTCTTCCTGAAGCCAGCTTTTACTTATCCAGCCGTTGTAGTTTGTTGTGTCTTCCCCTATCTCGTCATTTATCTCATAAAACTTTATCGAAAGAAGCACGGGTGCGTCCTGATGGCTTCCCTTTGAAGATAAATCAATGGTAAGGTAGCCCGTGTAGTGGTCGCCGAAATCGAAAAGCGCCTGCTCGCCGCCGCATAAAAGCCGCCACGTATTATCGGGTTTTACAATTTTTTCGCAAAGGGCGGGCTTTAAAAGCTCCGCCCTTTTCAAGAATTTTAAATTCATAATCTCGTATCCCATTTACCGCAGAACGCGTCCACGGGGCTTACTCCCTTAAACTCGCTTTTGCCCGTAAGTTTATCCATAAGGCTATCCAATATGACGTCTGCCGAACCGTAAGTGTTTATATACGTCTTAACCCTTGGCACGTCCACAAGGTGATAGGGGTTTTCAAGCGAGATAAACACAGTAGGTATGCTGTTCATATACACGGGAACGTCCGCGCCCATAGGCTCCGCCCATTCAAGGCGGACAACCGTCTGGTTTGACTTGGTGGCAA
>JAJPXK010000093.1 GCA_021205485.1 Clostridia bacterium
ATATAAAATAGACAGGTAAAGGAAATTTTTGTAATTTGGACAAGAGAAATTTTATGCGTCAAAGCAACGCCTTAAGGCAAAACTTTAACCGCCGCACAGGCAAAGAAAAAAAGAAATTCGGTTTTTATAAATGCGTTTATACATACGCCATAGGCGGTTTCGCCGGCACCTTATGGGAAACTTGCCTCAATCTGGCGAGGGGCAAGGGATTTGTCTATTGCAACGGAAGCATATTTACGCCGATAAATCTTGTTTACGGCATAGGGGCGGTGGTAATAATCTGCGGCCTGAAAAACAGAAAGAGCGTCCCTGAAGTGTTTTTGATAGGAATGATAGGCGGAGGGGTTGTAGAGTATATCTTAAGTTTTTTAGAGGAGACTATTTTAGGCGCCCGTTCATGGGATTATTCGGATATGCCCCTGAATATAAACGGCAGAACCAATATACCGTATATGATAGTATGGGGCATCCTTTGCGTGACGCTGGTATTTTTGGTATATAAGCCCCTCGATTACGCTCTGGACGGCCTGTCGCCAAAGGCGGCCAAGGTGTCTTCTTCGGTGATCGCCGCCATAATTATAGCCGATTTGGTTGTGACGGTCTGCGTTTTGGCGAGATACGCCTGCCGCAACGCCGATATCGAGGCGCTGACGTTTATCGGGCGGTTTATAGACAGCGTGTTTGACGACGCGTATATGAAATTGCATTTTCCGAGTTTGAATTTTACGTGATATGTCGCGGGTTCCCGCGAGATCCTTCGACTGCGCGTTACGCGCTCCGCTCAGGATGACAGAAAAGGCACCCCTAATAGGGGCGGCGAAATGGCGCAATCTGCCCTTTCGCAGTATGACAAAAAATATCATTCAATCCAGTTTATCGAGTTTGGCGAGGTACGCGGTGCTCCAGTCGTAATTTTTTAAAAAATCGCCGCGGTAGTTGCCTTTTTTGCCCTCGAGCATGTTCCAGAAATCGCAATTTATGTTCTGTCTGTCCAGCGTAAGTTCGCCGTAATTGAAGCCGATGCAGTTAAAATTTACGTTCTGAAGCGTTTTCCTCAGCCGCCACACCGCGTCGCGGTAGAGGATTTTCGCCTTTTCGGTGTCATGGTCGGGCCATAGGTGAGCTATCGCGTCACTCATAGAAAGGGTCTTTCCGCCGTATACCAATAAAAGGGCGAAAAGTTCCCTGCTTTTGCCCGAAGAAAATTCCAGATGTCTTCCGCCTAAAGTACACTCAAAGGTGTCAAACATAACAACGTCAAGGCGAGCCGCCTCGTCGGATAAAAGGTTGAGGTAATTTATAAGCTCGTTTTTGTCGTACGGCTTGTAGATAAAGCCTAAAGTGTTGGCCTTAATCTGTTCGGGCAGGTCGTTTTTATTTACGTTCAGCCCCGTGATAAATACAATTTTTATGTCGGGGCGTATTTTTATCAGCTTTTCGGCGAGGACGGTTCCGTCTATTTCAGGCATTTTAATGTCGAGGAACGCCCCGTCAACAACGTTTGCGGCAACATACTCCAATATGTCTTCGGGTTTGTCCTTAAAAAATTTGTACTCGGTGTCTTTTCGCGAAATTACCTCGTCAAAGACAATGTGCAAGGCGTCGCTTTCGTCGTCCACAACTATAATTTTCATAAATTTTCTCCTCCGCCGCAGGCGTCTTCGGGTATATAAATTTTTACCCTGGTGCCTTCTCCTGTAACGCTTTCTATCTGTACGTCTGTATTCAAAAGAATTTTAAACCGCTCCCTGGCGTTTTTGATTCCGCAGGAATTTTCCTTTACCTCGTTTACGTCAAAGCCGACGCCGTTGTCGCAAACTTCAACCATGGCCCCTTCGGGGCATTTGCGCGAAGATATAGATATATATCCGTCCTCTTTTTCCTCGGTGCGGGCGTATTTCACGGCGTTTTCCACAAACACCTGAAGGGATAATACAGGCAGGTTAAACGCGTCATATTCCACGTCGTAAATAATATTTACAGGCTTTTCACGCTTCATGTTTTCCAGCCCTATATAATTTTCTATAATGTCAAGCTCGCCGCCGAACGCGATAAGGTCAAGGCTCATCGCCTCTACGTTGGCCCTTAAATAGCGCGAAAAGAAGTTCATCGCCCTGTCGCCGCCCTCCATATCGCGGTGGTAGGCCTCTTTAACCGTTAAAAGGGAGTTGAAAATAAAGTGAGGGTTAATCTGTTCCCGCAAAATCCTCGTCTTCATTTTTTCGGCTTTAAGCTTGTACTCGCTCGCGGCGAGGGCCTCGCGGTCGGTTTTAGTTATAAAAATAAAATAGACCAGTATATATAGCAGAACTATCAGCAGAATATAGGTGGTTTCTACGCTGTAAATATGGCGGCCGCATAACCCCGCGCAGGATACGAATACCGCGCCGTAGATGCCTATCGCGGCCGAAAGTATGGCGGAAATAAGTATAAACAGCGTGTCGCAATTTTGTTTTTTCACCATAGAGAGGCAGATTTTCGCTATTATGAAAATCAAGGGAGGGATATACGCTAAATAAGCTATATATTGCAAACTGAATTTTGAGAGAATAAAGTATAAAAAGCAGTCTGCCGCGGAATAGACGGAAAGAGCCGCGGCCTCTTTTTTAGTTATTCCCGTTTTGTACAGGTAGTTTATAAGGTACGCGTGCGAAAGTACTATAAGGTGAAAGGCGACAAAGTTGACATACTCGGCTACGGCCGCGAGCGCGACGGCGTCCGAGGGATTTATAAGGCTCTGCATATCCGAAGAAAACAGGTAGCTTAAAAGCAGGGAAGAGGAGGTAAATACCGTATGTATTGTAGAGCTGTGTATTTTTAACGCCGAGCTTATTTCTATAACAACCACGGCGATGAGCAAAACTCCTACCGCCACGGAATACATTTCTGACTTGCCCGCGTCAGACGCGGTATTGCCGGCGGCGGATATTATCAAAGTTATCAGGGCCCCCGCCGAAACCAACAGAACCTGAAGGATTATAACTATAGCCGTTTTTTTCTTTTTCATAAGTTCACCCGAGGCTTAACGTAAAGCTCCGCCCGCAATAATTATACCATAAGTTTATGGCCGTATTCAATAAAGTTGTGAAAATTCGCAAAAAAATTTTTTTAAAAAGTCCTTATTTTAGCGGTTTTTTAGCGGTCGGTATGTTATAAAGAGAGTACAAACAAAGTTTACAGATGTCGTTTGGTTCGCGACATAATTATTTGATCATCTTTGGAAAAGGGTAATGGCAACGCTATACGCGTTGCCATTACTCTTATGTTCTGCAAAAAGCCGTGCGCTGTTTTATTCGCCCCGCAAAAAGTCCTCGCGTGAGGTCTCTTTTTCGTGTTCGGGGTGTATTATTGTGCGTTTATCGGTAAAGAATCTGATGTCGTTGTTGACGTAGTAGTTTACAAATTCGTAGCAGAGCAGGTATATGTAGCTTAAGGGGATGGAGATCACAAGCCCTACGCCTAAGGTGCAGATGGCGGCCATTACGTTTATTCCCATTATAAGCAGGCATGAGAACGCGTAAAATTCGTATACCGCTACCGTGCCCTTGCTCTTGCGGGCGAAGCTGTACGTCATGGCCCTGCCTACGTTCTTTTTGCCGCATATCATCGCGGGCAGCCAGTCGGTGGCGAAGGTGAGCTTTAACGCTATAAGCATAATTATTAAAAGAACGGCGAGGAAAAGCTGAGCGAGCAATGGCAGGAAGTGTAGCGCCTTAAACATCAAAAAGTACACGCCTACCGCGCAAACGCAGTCGTAGATAAGCGAAAGGGGCACATATATGCCGTTGTAGGCGCTCGATTTTCCGAGGTTTTTGATAAGCGTAACCATAAAATGAGGTTCGGACTGCATTGCCATCTTATCGTTTACCAGTTCGCTCGCAGTGTAATTGCCGAGCCCCTGGAAAAATCTTGTGATAAGCGAGGTTACAAGCATCTCTATTATAAACGACGCCAACAGCCCGGGGGTTGTCGCAAGATAGTCCATAAGGGCGGTGAAATTATTTATAATTTCGGGAACGTATTTGCCCGCTTCGGGGAAATCGCCCTCCAGGAACAAATTGAACATGGCGCTTATGGACTCTGTAAGGTCGCTATAATACTGTATGTTGTTCAGATTATTAAAAAACAGCGTTATCAGCCCGTAGTACGCAAACATAGAGATAACCGTTATCACTATGCGGTACAAAAGCAGCTTGTACATTGTTTTAAAGTTGTCAATCAAAAGGTTTACTGTGTGTTTAAATTTCATACCGTTTCCTCGTCAGGCATTTATTCTCGTTATTTTTTCTACAATGCGGCCGTTGGTTACGGCCATAAAGCAGTAGGTGTTTTCGCTGTAGCGGGACAACGTCCCGGGGTTTATAAGCTTTACGCCGTCAATTTCGTCTACCCTCGGCGTGTGCGTATGCCCGTATAAGGCTGCCTGGCAGCCCCTGTCTTTCGCGGCGGAAGCGAGGCGGCTTAAATTTTGCTTTACCCCGTACATATGCCCGTGGCACATAAAAATTTTTACGCCCTCAACCTCTAAAACTTTTTCATCCTCGCCGAGTTTGTCAAGGTCGCAGTTGCCGTTTAAAACTATGGTCTTCTGCGGATATTTCTGCCTTATATATCCCCCGTCAGAGGACAGGTCGCCAAGGTGTATTATGTAGTCGTTTTCTTTAAACAGACCGTCCATCCTGTCAAGAGGCAGTCTGTTGCGGTGCGTGTCGGATACTATGATAAAGGTCTTCATATTTTAGTCAGAAGGTCGCGTATGGCCCTCGCCCGATGCGAGACGGCGTTCTTTTCTTCGGGGGCGGCTTCGGCGAAGCTCTTATTCAAATCGTCCGAAAAGAACAGAGGGTCGTAGCCGAATCCGCCTTCGCCCGTCTCTTTTTCAAGGATTTTTCCGTAAGTTTTGCCTATGCCGAATACATATCTGCCGTCGGGATAGTAGAGACATATAGCGCATTCAAAGTACGCTTTTCTGTCGGTCGCCCCCTGCATACGCTTCAATAAAAGGGCTCTGTTGGCCTTTACGCCCTCGCCCGAAAATCTCGCCGAGTATATCCCCGGGGCGCCGCCTAAAAAGTCTACGCACAGGCCCGAATCGTCTGCGAGTACGGCGAGGCCTGTCTTTTCGCTTACGGCTCTGGCCTTTATAAGGGCGTTTTCCCTGAAGCTCGAGCCGGTTTCCTCGATATCTTCGTCAAAGCCCGCCTCTTTCATAGGGATAATTTCGGTGTTTTTAAGAATTTCCTTAATTTCCCTTATTTTGCCTTCGTTGCCGCTCGCCGCGATAATTTTGTCGGGTATCATAATTTTCCCTCCGTTTGCGGTAAGGCGTAAATCTTTACCGCCGCATACATTATATACTATTTATGCAAAAATGTAAAGCGTTATTATTTTAAACAACTTTTCTGCCGCCGAAGTTTGCAGGTTCCCGCGAGATCCTTCGACTCGCTCCGCTCGTTTTGCACCTTATTATCTGAAAACTTTTACAATAAGGTGTGCAAAGTTTCGGGCTTACGCCCTCACGCAGGACGACAGAGGAGCAGGTTGTTTTATCTTTTGCCTTCCCCTTGAGGGTAGCGTAGCATACACAGTAGAAGGCGGCTGCGCAGCAGACGGATGAGGTGTTGTTATTTCCGCCTCATTCTCCCTTCGGGTGCTTCGTTCCTCAATAGGAAGGCAAGTTTTTCTGGCATCAATCACTTTCAGTCGGTTTCCTGCCATTTATGGTTGTGAAGTTGGCCCTTTTCGCTTAAACCGCCAAAGCCCGTCTGCCTCAGCGCCTCGTAAACGGCCACGGCTACGCTGTTAGAAAGGTTCAGGCTCCTCGCCTCCTCAAGCATAGGTATCCGCACGCATTCGTCGGGGTGAGCAAGCAAAAGATTTTCGTCAAGCCCCTTTGTCTCTTTGCCGAAGACTAAAAAATCGCCTTCGCTGTAGCTTACGCTGCAGTGGTTTTTTCTCGCTTTGGTGGTGTAGTACCAGAATCTGCCGTCGGGGTTTTTGGCCAAAACTTCGTCAAAGCTGTCGTAGTAAAAAATTTCTACCAGATTCCAGTAATCCAGGCCCGCCCGTTTTAAATATTTGTCGGTCACTTCAAACCCGAGGGGCCGCACAAGGTGCAGACGGCACTTCGTCGCCGCGCAAGTCCTGGCGATGTTGCCCGTATTCTGCGGTATTTCGGGTTCTACAAGAACAATGTTAAACATACAAAACATTATAAATAATCTCCGCGATAAAATCAACTTAAATTTTCAATAAAGTATTGACAACAGGCTTTTATTGTATTATAATAATAATCAGTACTAATAAATCAGGTAATTTTATGAAAGCTCAGCGTACCACAACGCAAAAAAGAATAATATACGACGCATTGGTAAAGGCGGGGCACCCTACGGCCACCGAACTTTACGAAATCGTCCATCAGGACAACGAACACATAAGCAAGGCGACGGTGTTCAGGGTGCTTTCGCAGTACGCCGACAACGGCGATATAAGAAGGCTGTCTATACGCGGAAGCGACGAACGGTTTGACGCCACTATGACTTCGCACGCGCATATGCGGTGCGTGCGCTGCGGAAAGATTGTGGACGTAATGTCGCCCGAGCTGGAATCTGTTTTGGCCGCAAAAAGCGTGCAGGGCTTTGAAGTGTATTCGGCCGAGCTTGAATACGCGGGGCTTTGCGAAGAGTGCAAACAAAATAACGCGTCCGCAAGCTGAAAGGACGCGGCAAAATATAAAGGAGTTTAAAAATGGATATCAAAGGAACAAAGACAGAAAAAAATTTAATGGCTGCGTTTGCGGGCGAATCTGAAGCGAGAAACAAGTATACTTTTTTTGCGTCAGTCGCTAAAAAAGAGGGCTACAACCAGATAGCCGCAATCTTTGAAGAGACGGCCGCCAACGAAAAGGAACACGCCAAAATGTGGTTCAAGCTTTTAGGCGGCTTAGGTGACACTATGGCCAATTTGCAGGCTGCCGCGAGCGGCGAAAATTACGAGTGGACGGATATGTACCCTACATTCGCAAAAGAGGCCCGCGAAGAGGGCTTTGAAAGCATAGCCGTAATGTTTGAAAGGGTGGCAGAGGTTGAAAAGGAACACGAGGAAAGATACAAAAAACTCCTCGCCAACGTTGAAGGCCACAAGGTGTTTATCCGTGAAGACGTGGTTATGTGGCAGTGCACAAACTGCGGCGCCATAGTAATAGGCAAAGAGGCCCCCGAAGTGTGCCCCGTATGTGCTCATCCTAAGGCGTATTTCCAGATCAAACCCGAAAATTATTGATAATATTTTTTACATTATAAATTTCAGTCGGCAAAAAATATTTGCCTTCCCCTTGAGGGGAAGCCTTGAAATAGCAATGCAGCCTCCCCTATTAGGGGAGCTTTTTTCTTTTCTGTCATCCTCTGCCATTGCGGGGCAATGCAAATAATTTCACGGCTGAAAATATTATCGCCTGTATTAATATTTACAAATTGCGTCGGTTGTGGTATAATCGGTTTGTAAAATCAAGGCGGTTTTTATGGAAAATACTTTTTCTCGTACAGAGCTTCTGTTAGGCAAAGAGGCTTTAAACAAATTAAAAAATTCTCGGGTGGTCGTCTTCGGCGTAGGCGGCGTTGGCGGTTACGTATGCGAAGGCCTGGCGAGGAGCGGGGTAGGGGCCTTTGATTTAATCGACAACGACACGGTAAGCCTTACAAATATAAACAGGCAGATTATAGCCCTGCGCAGCACTATAGGCAGGTTTAAAACAGACGTTATGAAGGAGCAGATGCT
>JAJPXK010000083.1:0-503 GCA_021205485.1 Clostridia bacterium
GATGTACAGTTTGCGGCGAGATTGTAGCCGACGACGTAGAAGTTTGCCCCGTATGCAAGGCCAAGACCTTCGCCCCCGTAGAGGAGCAGGCCAAATTTGCCTGCGAACACCATGTAGGCGACGGCGTTGTGGAAGATAAAGAGGTTATGGAAGGTTTACGCGCTCACTTTACGGGCGAATGCACAGAGGTAGGCATGTACCTCGCTATGGCGAGGGTGGCTGAAAGGGAGGGATATCCCGAGGTTGCCGAAGCGTTCAAGAGATACGCTTACGAAGAGGCTGAGCATGCGGCAAAGTTTGCTGAGCTTTTAGGCGAGGTTGTCACCGATTCCACTAAAAAGAACTTAGAATTAAGGGCTGCGGCCGAAGCGGGCGCCTGCGAGGGCAAACTCGCCATCGCAAAACGCGCCAAGCAGCTCGGCTACGACGCCATACACGATACCGTACACGAAATGGCTAAAGACGAAGCCCGCCACGGAGCAGGTTTTGCAGGTCTTTTAAAG
>JAJPXK010000083.1:513-7591 GCA_021205485.1 Clostridia bacterium
AAAATCTGTTTTAAGCCCGATAATCGCTATCGGGCTTAAATTTTTTTGGCAAAACAAAATACTTACTTATTTTCATAAAATCGTTGCAAAATAAATTTAGCCGTGATATAATATATAAAAACAAAGGGGAGCTTGTGTTACAGGCTGAGAGGGAAGTTTCAACTTCCGACCCGTAGAACCGGATTCGGATAATGCCGACGCAGGGATATATTGCATTTTGCATACAACTACGGAGGGTTATCTTAAAACTCTCCGTTTTTTGTTTGCAGGAGGTAACGCTATGGTTAAAGTAAACGGCGAAAGCGTAAATTGCGGCGGGCAGACAGCAGAACAGTTTCTGCTTGAACATGGTTACGACTTAAAACGCGTAGCCGTGGAGTGCAACGGCGAAATTGTGCCTAAATCGCAGTATTCGTCTTACGTATTCAAAGACGGCGACAGCGTAGAAGTGGTAAGGTTCGTCGGCGGAGGCTGAGATGATACCCTCTGAAAAAGAAATGTATTCCGCCTGCGAGCAAAAACACGGAAAAGAGGCTCAGAAAGCTTTTTCTGAAGCGACCGTCGCCATATGCGGGCTAGGCGGGCTCGGCTCAAATGTAGCCGTAATGCTCGCCCGCGCGGGTATAGGCAAACTTATTTTGATTGACTTTGACAGGGTGGATATCACCAATCTGCAGCGCCAGCAATACAAGGCATGCCAGACGGGGGAATATAAGGCCGACGCCTTAAAGGCCAATCTGCTTGAAATCGCCCCTTACGCAAATTACAAAACGCATACTTTGCGTATAACCGAAGACAATTTTTACAGCCTTTTATCCCCCGCGGATATTATAGTGGAGGCGTTTGACAACGCCGAGGCAAAGGCCATGCTTGTAAACAACGCCTTAGAGGCCTTCCCCGAAAAGTATATCGTTACCGCTTCGGGTATGGCGGGAATAGCGAGCGGAAATATGATAAAAACCCGCAAGCTTACAAGCAAATTATATCTGTGCGGCGACAGCGTAAGCGGCGTGGAGGACGGCTTAGGTTTGTATTCGGCGAGGGTCGCCATGTGTGCCTCGCACGAAGCCCTCGCGGTGCTTCGCATCCTCATCGGCGAATATGAAGCGTAAGATTATAAATGCGAATAAGGCCCCGCTGTCAGGGCGGCGGCGACAGCCGACTGAGGGGGGTTACAAATAATAAGACGCAAAACGAGCGATAGTCTTTTACTGTCATCCTGAGCGGAGTCCGTAAAGGCTTTTACTGTCATCCTGAGCGGAGCCTGTTAAGGCGCAGTCGAAGGATCCCGCCCGCACGGGCGACTTGAAACCTTACCGGCGTATCGGTTATTTAAAAATATTTATACATTAAAAGGAGAATAAAATGACAGACGATAAACTTATCATAGGGGGACGCGAATTCACATCGAGATTTATCCTCGGTTCGGGTAAATATTCCCTCAAACTTATCGAAGCCGCGGTAAAGGACGCGGGGGCGCAGATCATAACCCTCGCCGTACGCCGCGCTAACACCAAAGAGAGTGAAAATATTTTAGACTATATACCCTCGGGCGTAACGCTTTTGCCTAATACCTCAGGCGCGAGGAACGCAGAGGAGGCTGTAAGGATTGCCCGCCTTGCGAGGGAACTCGGCTGCGGCGACTTTGTAAAAATTGAAATTATGAGGGATACAAAGTACCTTTTGCCCGATAACGAGCAGACTATAAAGGCTACCGAAATTCTCGCCAAAGAGGGCTTTGTGGTAATGCCGTATATGTACCCCGATTTAAATTCCGCCCGCGACCTTGTAAACGCAGGCGCCGCCGCGGTAATGCCCCTCGCCGCCCCTATAGGCTCTAACAAGGGGCTGGCCACCAAAGATTTTATTCAGATTTTAATTGACGAGATAGATTTGCCCGTAATAGTTGACGCAGGCATCGGCAAACCCTCGCAGGCGTGCGAAGCTATGGAGATGGGCGCCGCCGCCATTATGGCAAACACGGCGCTCGCCACGGCGGGCGATATCACGCAGATGGCTTCTGCGTTCCGCCTTGCGATAGAGGCGGGCAGAAAGGCCTACCTTGCGGGCCTCGGCAGGGTGCTTACCCGCGGCGGAGACTCATCCGACCCCCTTACGGGCTTTTTACACGACTGACCCCCTTGCCTTCCCTTTTACGGTAGGCGCAGGGGCAACACCCCGCTCCTTGCCTTCCCCTTTTACGGGGGGAAGGTGGCTGCGAAGCAGACGGATGAGGGAAAAATTTTACCTCAGGTACTTATTATGGAAAACAATTTTTTTATAGACAGTGAATTTTTATCCGAAAAGGCCCTTGAAAAAAAGCATCGCCTTGAAAACGACCCGTCCTCGCGTACAAACCATATGGAATATATGGAGGGGATGGAGCAGTTGGACCATACGGTTATGAATACCGTAATGGAGCAGATGAAGGGCTACGACTATACAAAGTACACGGCTAAAGACGTAAGGGCGGCTTTGGAGCATGAAACGTGCAGCATAGAGGATTTTAAAGCCCTTTTGTCGCCCGCGGCGGCCCCTTTTCTTGAAAAGATGGCTCAGAAGGCGCGTAAAGAGACGGGCAAACACTTCGGCAACACCGTATATGTGTTTACGCCCCTGTATATAGCCAATTACTGCGAAAATTACTGCGTATATTGCGGCTTTAACTGCTACAACCACATAAACCGCATGAAGCTCAATAAAGAGCAGATAGAGCGGGAAATGAAGATAATCGCCGACAGCGGAATGGAAGAAATTTTAATTCTTACGGGCGAAAGCCGTTCTATGAGCAGCGTAGAGTATATAGGCGACGCCTGCAAGCTGGCAAAAAAGTACTTCCGCAACGTAGGGCTGGAAGTTTACCCCGTAAACACCGACGAGTATCGCTATCTGCACGAATGCGGGGCCGATTACGTAACGGTATTCCAGGAGACTTACGATTCCGACAAATACGAAACGTTGCATCTTTTCGGCCACAAAAGGGTATGGCCCTACCGCTTCGAGGCGCAGGAGAGGGCCCTTTTAGGCGGAATGAGGGGGGTGGCTTTTTCTGCCCTTTTAGGCCTTTCCGACTTCAGAAAAGACGCTCTGGCCACAGCGTTGCACGCCTACTATCTGCAAAGGAAGTACCCTCACGCCGAAATATCGCTGTCCTGCCCGCGTTTAAGGCCGATAATAAACAACGATAAAATCAACCCCCTCGACGTAGGCGAAAAACAGCTCTGCCAGATAATCTGCGCCTACCGCATATTCCTGCCTTTCGCGGGGATTACCGTATCTTCAAGGGAGAACGCCTCGTTCCGCAACGGCATTGTAAAGATCGCCGCGACAAAGGTTTCTGCGGGCGTATCCACTGGCATAGGCGACCACGAAAGCAAGTATACGGGCAAAAACGCCGAAAGCGAAGAGGGCGACGAACAGTTTGAAATAAGCGACGGCAGAAGTTTAGAGCAGATGTACAGGGATATCTCGGAAGAAGGGCTCCAGCCCGTACTCAACGATTATGTCGACGTGTAAAACAATCTGTATAACAAACCGCCATCTGTGCCAGGGGGATTTTCTTGACCGCATTGAGCTGATAGCCAGGGCGAAGCCCTCCGCGATAATCCTCCGCGAAAAGGATTTATCTGCAGAACTGTATGCAGACCTCTATAAAAAGGTGTCGGCGATATGTGAAAAATACGGCGCGCCGTGCTTCATTCATTATTTTGCGGAAACAGCCATATCGTTAAAGGCGAAAATTGTACACCTGCCCCTCGATATTTTAAGGATATATGCGGGGCAATTTGAAATCGCCGGTACGTCTTGCCACAGCGTGGAAGACGCCTTGGAGGCGGAAAAGCTCGGCTGCAGATACATAATCGCGGGCCACATATTCCCTACCGAATGCAAAAAAGGCGCGCCTGAAAGGGGCCTTGAATTTTTGAAGGAAGTGTGCAGGGCCGTAAATATTCCCGTGTACGCCATAGGCGGCATAAACGAAAGCAACGCAAAATCTGCTTCAGACGCGGGGGCGGTGGGCGTATGCTCTATGAGCGGCTTTATGCAAAGCGAAAACATACCCGAATATATTAAAGCGCTTGGAGGGCAAAATGGATAAAAAACAGTTGCGGCTTTACGCCATAACCGACCGCAAGTCCGCCTCGGTCTCCGATTTGTGCGGAATGGTTGAACAGGCGATCGCCGACAACGGGGCGACTATAATTCAGCTCCGCGAAAAAAACGTAACAGACGAATTTCTTGCGAAAGAGGCGAAAGAAGTAAAAAAAGTCTGCTCGCGTTACGGCGTTCCCCTGATTATAAACGACAACGCCGAAGTCGCCCTGCGGTACGCCGACGGCGTCCATTTAGGCCAGGGCGATACGCCGGTTTCCGAGGTGAGAAAACGCGTCGGCGGCGATTTTATAATAGGTGCGACGGCGAAGACGGTACAGCAGGCTATAGCCGCCGAAAGGGCGGGGGCGAGCTACCTCGGTTCGGGGGCGGTGTTCCCTTCTCCTACTAAAAAAGACGCCATCCGTATAACTTATGAAGGACTATGCGAAATTTGTTCGGCTGTGAACATTCCCGTAGTCGCTATAGGCGGCATAACCGCCGAAAATATCAACAAACTTGCAGGCTGCGGAGCCGCGGGCGCGGCAGTAGTCAGCGCGGTGTTCGGGCAAAAGGACATAGCTGAAGCCGCAAAAAGTTTAAGAAAACTCGCCGAAAGCTGCTTTAAGGAGGGCGTATGAAGACTTGCCTTACTATCGCGGGGAGCGATTCAAGCGGCGGGGCTGGCATACAGGCCGACATAAAGACTATGACCGCCCTCGGCGTGTACGCGATGAGCGCAATAACGTCGCTTACGGCGCAGAACACCTGCGGCGTCGCGGATATTTTCGAACCGCCCTGCGGATTTTTGGAAAAACAGCTCGACTGCATTTTTACGGATATTTTCCCCGACGCGGTAAAGACGGGCATGTTTTCCTCGGCCGAAGCGGTAAAAGCCGCCGCAGGAAAATTAAAGGAGTATAACGCAAAAAACATCGTGGTTGACCCCGTAATGGTCGCCACAAGCGGCTCTTTGCTTTCGGGCGGGGGCGCGGTTTCGGCGATGGAAAAGCATCTTTTCCCTATAGCCGATTTAATTACGCCGAATATCGCGGAGGCGGAAGTTTTATCAAAAATTAAAATCTCCTCGGCGGAAGATATGGAAAAATCTGCTGAGGCAATCTATAAAAAATACGGCTGCGCCGTACTGTTGAAGGGCGGCCACCTTGCGGACTGCGCCGATGATTATTTGCGGCATAGTACGGGGGCAATCTGGCTTAAAGGCAAAAAAATAGCCAACAATAACACGCACGGCACGGGCTGCACGCTGTCAAGCGCCATAGCCTCTTACCTCGCCTTAGGGGAGGGATTGGAGCAAGCCGTAAAAAAAGCCAAGGCGTACCTTGCGGGCGCCATTGCGGCGAATTTGAATTTAGGTAAGGGAAGCGGACCTTTGAATCACGCTTACAACATAAATAAAGATAAGGAGAATTCTTAATGGAAAGAACATACGCAACACAGATGGATGCCGCCCGCCGCGGCATAGTTACGCCCGAATTAAAGACGGTCGCCGAAAAAGAGAAGATGACTGTAGAGGAGCTTATGCCCCTCGTCGCTTCGGGCAAGGTTGTAATCCCCGCCAACAAAAACCATAAATGTATAAATCCCGAAGGCGTAGGCTCGATGCTTCGCACCAAAATCAACGTAAACCTCGGCGTTTCCCGCGACTGCAAGGACTACAATATAGCGATGCAGAAGGTTAATTCTGCCATAGCGATGGGCGCCGAAGCCATTATGGATTTATCCAGCCACGGCAACACTCAGCCATTCCGCAAAAAGCTCACTTCGGAATGCCCCGCGATGATAGGCACCGTTCCCGTTTACGACAGCGTAATCCACTACCAGAGGGACCTTGAAACGCTCACCGCCAAAGATTTTATCGATGTGGTAAGGCTTCACGCTCAGGACGGCGTAGACTTTGTAACCCTTCACTGCGGCATCACCCGCAAGACCATAGACCAGATTAAAAAGCACAAGCGCAAGATGAATATCGTCTCCCGCGGGGGCTCGCTGGTGTTTGCGTGGATGTGCATGACGGGCGAAGAAAACCCCTTCTATGAATACTACGACGAAATTCTGGATATCTGCAGGGAGTACGACGTAACCATCTCCTTAGGCGACGCCTGCCGCCCCGGCTGCCTCGCCGACGCCACCGACGTGTGCCAGATAGAGGAGCTTGTCCGCCTCGGCGAACTCACAAAAAGGGCTTGGCAAAAGGACGTGCAGGTGATGGTAGAGGGCCCCGGGCATGTTCCTATGGATCAGATAGCCGCCAATATGAAAGTACAGCAGACAATCTGCATGGGCGCCCCCTTCTACGTGTTAGGCCCCCTTGTAACCGACATCGCCCCCGGCTACGACCATATAACCTCGGCGATAGGCGGGGCAATAGCCGCTATGAACGGGGCGGCGTTCCTCTGCTACGTCACCCCCGCCGAACACCTCGCTCTGCCTAACGTAGACGACGTAAAGCAGGGCATTATCGCAAGCAGAATCGCGGCTCACGCAGCCGATATCGCCAAAGGCGTAAGAGGGGCGAGGGAGATAGACGACAAGATGGCGGAAGCCCGCAGAAAGCTTGACTGGGAAGGCCAATGGGCGTGCGCCATAGACCCCGAGACGGCCAAGGCTATACGCGCCGACCGTTCGCCCGAACACGACGACACCTGCTCTATGTGCGGCAAGTTCTGCGCCGTACGCAGCATGAATAAAGCCTTGAGCGGAGAGAAGGTGGATATTCTTTAATTCAAAAACGGCTTTAAAAGGGTACCGTACAGGCGGTACCCTTTTTTAACTTTAAAACACGTTTTCAAATTTTATAGAGTAGCAGTCGGGGAGGTTTTCGGTAATTTCCATTACAACCTCAAGATTGGCGAGGGCGAGGTCAAATTTTTCCGTCTTTATAAAACTGCAGGCCTCGTTCAGCCAGTAGTCTATATACGAAATATCGTTGTGCGGCAAAAAAACGTGCAGATTTTTGCGCTTT
>JAJPXK010000052.1 GCA_021205485.1 Clostridia bacterium
GAATATAATTAATAGCATTAAGAACGTTATTAATAATGTCAAGCATTGGTTTAAGCCTCCTTATTAAGAACGGCTACACCGCTTACAAAACATATTCCAGCCATAGCGGCTAATACATAAGATAATAAAGCATGCATTTTGTTCATACTACCTCCTTATACTTTAGAAATATCAATCTTCTATTGATATACGGTCGAGTATTGGTCCATCTACATTGAAATCAAGTAAAAAGACTGGATTAGATAATGCACTAAAGGCAAGGTCATCATCTTCACACTGGACATCTAAGATATTGAACTCTACATAATTGTCGCCTTTCTTATTGTCCTTATCGTAGACCCAACCAACTATTTGACCCGCCTTAGTTTTAGGTAATCCTAAATTATCATAGACATCATTTAAAAACAGATAGCCATCTGCTTGAAGCTTATCGTTAGCGTATTGCTGCTGTGCATTAAGGAACATCAAATTGTAATCATAATTTCCACACCAGAATCCGCTTGTCTTGTCAAAATATCTTGCATAACCGCTACGCCCATCATAATTTGACTTTTTAACTTTTTTTACGACGTCTACTTCCTTACCTGTTTTAGGGTCAACGCACTTCTCTGTAACGGTTTCTTCTTCGATTCCTAATTTCAGATTACGATCTTCATCAGCACCGTACTTTTCAATGACACGTCTGCGGTAATCTTTAAAACTCGAATCAAGCGTTGCGTATGCAGCCGTTAAAGCCGCCGTACGCTTCTTAAGAATATTATTTGAAGATAGAATGCTCGTCAGCGACAATCCACAAAATATAACGGAGGGTAAATACGAACGCACAATTTTAAAACCTGTACCAAAATATACCCTCGTCAAATCTTTCTTCATATCGTGCTGCGTATACTCTACATCGTCTTTACGCTTATGGATTTTCTCTATCTCCTTTTTTCCAGTTTCCAAAATATCTTTGGATTTAACCGTTGCAACACAAGCCATAACTGTACTTGCAATAACGCCAACTACGCCAACCGAAACCAAAATCTCAGGACTGTACTTTGTTAGCGTGAATTTCGCTTTTGTTGCAATTGGCTTGATTTTATTGAAAATATCAATTTTCATCCTTTTTTACCTCTTCCTTTTGCAAATGATTAATCAGATGGTTAGCATACCAAATAAGTTTTTTAAGATCTTCTATGCCGTTCTTTTTCTTCCAACGACAAGCATACTTTATAATGTTACCCGTATCGGTTGCTTCGACACCTTTTAAATCCTCTGTGCAAGCTTCAATAATATCAATGACTTCAAGTCCATTTTTTGTTTGGTAATGCGGCGGATGATTAACATAATCAGCATTATTTATGGACTGTGACGAAATATCATTATCGTTATTACTTTCAACTATCATATATGAACTATATCACCTCCTACTGTGTCATTTGATTTGTGTTGGTCTGGGCATGATTATAACCCAGCCGTCACTAGTTGGTCTGGCTTTTGCTTCTGCTATACTTGTCCATCCATAATAACTATCGGTATATTTATCATCGATTCCAACAATATCATAGTAATCAGCTACTGTAGCTATTTCGTATGTATCAATTAGATCCTCAAGCGTACCGAGAACCATTTCAGCCTCACCTTTAGAAGGGACAACTATTTCTTTAACTTCATATCCATTTGAAACTCTTGTCGCCCTTTCTCTCACACCAGAATCACGGGTATAATAATTTTGATAAGAAATTCTTGACCCGGATGATTTATTAGTATGTCGTGCTTCGCCATACAACAGCATATCAATACCTGTTGTGACCACATCTGATATGGCTTTTTTAATTGATGGTATCATAATATCAGTAATAATGTATGAACCTACGCTACGAGTATCATCTGATGAGATGATATAACTCTTTAACTTTCCAAAGAAACCTTTCTTGCGTACTTTCGCTTCGCCATTGATTACTTTTTCTGTTTTCTTTTCTCGAACATTGTCCGAGCTAGTCTTAGATTTATGTGAATTGGATTCGTAACTATGTATGTCTCTTTCTTCACTCATGTTTCAATACTCCTTAATTTAGGAAAAATATAAAAGAGAAAGCATCTTGTTTAAGATGCTAATCTCCTTTTGAAATTATTCCTCATCAGGGAATGGCATTTCAACAGATTCATCGTCGCCATCATCAGTGATAGTACTCTGTTCTGATTTTGTTCCATCGCCAAGTTTCTTGTTTTTCTTTGCTTTAACCTTTTTGATTATCGGTTTTATCACAAACCTATGGGCTAAATACCCTACAGTTCCGACAGCACCTATAACCGCTACGATTATAGCTCCTTTCTTAAAACCTGAATGGTTTTCAGTTACAGTTTCCTTCTCTAAGACAACGTCTTCGATTAAATCATTGTTCATAATGATTCCTCCTTTAATAATAAATTTCTTTCATTAATGTAATTGTTTTTTTCGCGATTTTACTCGTAATCATATACAGGCATTTCTCTAAAATCGATTACAAGACAGGGGTTTCCATTGTCAGCTAGCTGAGTACTAAATATCAACTCAATAAACCCTCTGTTTGCGTTCCATCCTAGGCTGTTTCCTGTCTTTATACCTTTAAGACCAATCGCATCGTAAAAATCATTGAGCGAAATGCTCATATCTGCAATCATCTGACGATTGCATTCGTTTACAGCTTTTCTTAATGATTCGATATCGGATTTAAAATATCTATCGGATAAAGAATCATAGCATAGAGTGTTACCTTTGTCCGTTACAATAATTTCTTGAGTAGATGCTGGAGATTGTATCATCTTATCAGCAGCTATTTTGTCCCGTACTTCCTGCTCTTTTTTCTCGCCTATTGTCTCCACAACTTTTTCTTGATAAAGCTTCAATGCAGACTCTGAAAGAGAATATGCAGTTGCTAATGCTGTATTTCGTTTAGTGTTGATTCTGTTTGCGCCTATAATACACGCAGACGAGAGCACTATTGAAATGCCAGACGGAATATAACATTTCCAAGTAGCCTTAGCCATATCCTTTACAGATAGTTCATCTGTTTTCTTGCTTTTCTTCTCCTCTTTTATTAAAGTAAGTGCTTTAGGCGTTGCTTTGACTGCCATAACAGTCGAGCCAACCATTCCAGAAATACCAATCCCCGTCAAAATTTCAGGACTGTACTCTTTTAATACGCTATAGCATCTTTTAAAGAAATTTGATAGCTGTATTTTTTTCATTACTCACCTCGTTTCTGAATATCCGCAATTAGGACATAC
The DNA here is from genome assembly GCA_021205485.1 of Clostridia bacterium. Lineage (GTDB taxonomy): Bacteria > Bacillota > Clostridia > Christensenellales > Borkfalkiaceae > Coproplasma. Next base: position 3,253 of record JAJPXK010000052.1, read on the forward strand.
CCAACTGCTGTCTTCCTGTTCCATTTCGCAATCACAATTCGGACAATTCATCTTTGCAGGCACCTCCTTCCATTTTCGAAATATCATCCTCGTTATCGCGTGCTATAAGCTTTCGTTTACGCTTAATCAGCTCGTATTTAGCCTTCATATATAAATGAAGAACTGCAACCAATGCAACAACTAAAACGATAAGCATCACAATATTAACCATTAATATTGCTTTAATTAATTCTGCATTCATAATTTTTACCTCATATAAGTTTTGTATTTTTTAAATAAGTTTTTATTTGAATAGCTGTGTGTTTACCTACATCAAATATCCAATTGTACTTTTCATTCAAACAGATCTCCATATCGTTAATAAAAATATCTATAACGTCATACACATCTAATTTTGCACAGCCATCATAGTATTCTTTATACAACATTTCTATAATCCTAAATAGCGCCCAACGAATATAAGAACGCTCTTGAAAACGCTTTTTAGACTCTATAAAATCTGTCGTTGGTAGCCTTGTTAGAATATAATTGTTAATCAGATCGATACATATTTCGTATGAAAGTTTCATTGCTAAAATCATAGTTAAGATCAGGGTATTTCTTGCTGACGTGACGCACAATGAAAGGACGAACAGTGACCATTGCAAGCCACACAGTCGAGCACACTGCCGTCGCAACATCAAACCCAAATCTAACATACAACCATGTTTTTTCTTTTTTATCCATAATGCAAACCTCCTTCTTTTGCAAAATATAAAGAAGAAGAGCCTTTGTTAAGACTCCTCTTCTTTTTGTTTTTTTTAATCCTTCTTTTCAGCAATAGCCTCAGCAACCTTTGCTGCTATCGTCTGTTCCATTTTCTTATCTTGAACCACACCCGATACGATAGTTACACCGATACCGAGTAAAGTCGTAATAATACTAAGAACTTTTATAACAGTATTAGACATAAAGCATTACCTCCTTTTGTAATTAATTTCTTTCATTAATGAACTTGTTTTTTTTGCGAATATCAACCATTCCTTGGACCTGTCGCGTCAAAGGAATCAAATATCGTAATTAGTTTGTTAAGTGCATCCCTGTCTAAGGGATCGGAAATTCCTTCAGACTGTGCCAGCTCATCTAAATAGGCTAAACTACACACAAATCTGTCATAAGCTTCGCTGCCTTTTTGAGTAAACCAATATTCGTACCTGTCGCCATCACAAATATCAACTACCGGGCGTTTCCTATACAGATTACCCTTTAAACCATAGAATTTTTGTAAGTATTCTTCAAGTGTCATTTTTACCTCCATTAACTAAAAATCTGGTTCCCAATCCTCATAATCGGCTATCGGATCGAACATATAAGAAAGTACGTAAAATTTTGTACCATCACAATTTACAGCTTTCTCCGTATAAATATCAATCCAAGGTATTATTCCCTCCTCAGCTAATTCGTGCCAATTATACCCAACTAAATTTCCAGATTTAATTTTTTCAATGCATAAAAAGTCATAGAACTCGTTAATCGAAGCGATTCCTCTTAACTGAAAGTTCCGATTAAAATGATAGATTGCGTACAAAACGTCTTCCATTTTAGAAACGAAATATCTTTTGGAGTATGTATCATAGAAAATGTCCTTACCTTCTGGAATTTTCCAATCGGGGAAATTTTCCGAAGCAATACTCTTAAATATCTCGTCGTCAGCATCGTCGCTATAAAGTTCTTTTGCCTTGTCACGATAATCCCTATATGACTCGGAAACCAACGCATACGCAGCAGTAAGACATTTTTGCTGGCGTTTATCCAAAATATAAGTACTGACTATGCAAGCTATCGTTACACTGCCCGTAAGTATTGTCGGAATATAATACGGTATAATGCGTCGTATCTTCTTACTTTTCAGTTCGTCTTGCCTTTCCTCCTTCTTAAGGCAGTCAAACGCATTATACGTTGCTCTTCCCGACAATACGGCAGTACCGACTACTCCAATTGAAGATAGTACAGTAAGAACTGCTGAGCTGTTTCTTTTTAACCAACTTACTATACTCAATATAGACCTCCTTCAAAATTATTTAAATACTGTTTTAAATATAAAGCTGTTCTTCTTGCTGTATTAAAGCCAGCGAAATACTTAATACAAAGCATATCAGTCATTGTCATTACAAAATCGTCAATGATTACATAAATATCAATTTCGGGTTCATTCTTAAATCTCCCAACCCGCTCAAGTATTTCCGATATCGCCCAATTAGCATAGGATTTAGATTTTTGTTTGTTTCTGAAAAAAGGATGAAACATTATTTTCTTCAAACAAAAACGGTCAATTAAAACAATTATTTTTTCATAAGACATCGCCTTGCCTCAAAATATAAAGAAGAAGAGCCTTTGTTAAGACTCTCCCTCTTCTTCTTTCTTTCGAATTTTTATGACTATCTCTTCTCCTTCTACAGTCATTTCAAGTTTGTATTGATCAGGACAATCAATCAAATCCTTAATGATTGATGTTTTCTTCTTCTTTTCCTTTTTTATCCGAAGACCCGAAACATTAAACATTTGCACGATTGATTTTATCAAATTCATAATACAAAACCTCCTTATGTTCTTCATTAAGAAAGTTGTTTTATTTGCTAAATATCACGATGGTCGAATGTTGTCTCCCAACGTTCACGTTTTAATGGTTTCATTTTTAGTCCCCACATTATTTGTCTTACCGTAACAGTTGGATACAAACCATCTTTAGAAACGCCTGCACGTTCGTCAAAGAACTTTTTAAACCCGACATTCAAATATAAAGTATCAACTAACCAAGGATCTACGCTTGTCCAATATGTAGACTTGTCTGAGGCATTAAACCTTTGCTGAATTACAGCCAATCCTTTTTCACCAATTTTGTAAAGAGTGCAAATATCATACACAGGATGGTTACATCTATAGTTAATTCCATATCTGGATTTATATGTGTGTGGTTTTAAAAAGTGATATCTCATAAAAATATAAACCTTGACACCGTAAAATTTAAGAAAACAAAAACGATACGTTCGTAATATCGTCTTTGTCTTTTCATAATTATCTTTTTACTGGTTTAAAATTGTTAAATAAGTTCCTGAATGTTGATGAAGTGTAGGTTCCAGTTTCCTCAAACTTAAATCCTCTTCTCAACCATATAGCGTAGAACGTCAACGGCAGTACGATTTCTGCTATTCCAATACACCATTTAATTATAGTGTCTTTCTTCTGGATATTGAATGACTTACCGCCCGACCTCTCTTCAAAAGCGATCTTACGTTCTTCCAGCGCATTCTGTTTGTTTCTAATATCAAAGTCATGAGTCTCCTTTGTGCGATTCAACTCATTCTGTTGACGTTTGATTTCGAAATCATGAGCTTCTTTGTCGTTCGCTAATGTTATGTCAGCGTGAGTCTGCTCAATATCCGCATCTGCTTTAGCTTGTTCAATAGTCAAATGATACAATTTCATAACACTATCGACAGCCGTCGCTTGTTCTTTGCTACCTGAAGATAGAGTTTTAAGTTCTAATAACTCTCTTTCTACTTCTTCATTCAACAAGTTTGTTAGTTTCTCATTAAAATTCATTTTTGCCTCCTTCAAAACAAATTATTTCATAAAAGAACTTGTTATTTTTGCGATACGTGTTTTACATCAACATACACTTTTTTCTTCAAGACAATATCTGCAAAACCGCTCGAAATACTCAAATATACATATGGTTGTCCTTCATCCGACTCAATAACCATCAAAGTTGCAACCGTATTTTTAGACTGAATTCTGCGTTTACAAAATATAAAGCCAATAATAGCACCTAAAATTAGCCCGACAAACAAGCTAATAAAAATTAATACTAAAACAATCTCTATAGGCATACTTCCTCCTTTTCAGAATATAAATAGATTTTAATTGTCCCTATCAAAGAATGTAACATGGACGTTAAACATCTTTCTTAACTGTATTACATTTACAGCAATCGTTGACAGCAAAGCTAATACACATAATCCTTTAAACATTTTTATACCTCCCACATATGGTTTTCGTTGACACCCTTACGGGTGTTTCGGCTCGTAACCAACTTGCCATCATCAGAACGAATTACAGGTATTTGTTCGCCATTTTATAATAGCATTCTGTCGCCTTGTTTGATTGATACCATCTGAATGTTTTTACAAAAACAACTTCATCGCACTTCTTTTTTGTTACAATTACTTTGTAATTTTGAATCTTATCATTCTCTTT
>JAJPXK010000025.1:0-2799 GCA_021205485.1 Clostridia bacterium
AAGTAAAACTATTGAATAACGCCCCGCAAAATGTTATTATAGATAAAAACCAGCCTGTTTTGCGGGGAAAAGATGGACAAAATCGCATTTTTTGATCTTGAGATTACTTTCGACAACCAAATATCCGCCATAGGGGCTACGAAATACGAGATTAAAGGGCTGGATAATCTTATAAAATGTACAGATATTTTCAACTCGCCAAACATCGATGAATTTTATCGGTTTATCGGTGACTGCAAGTATATATGCGGGCACAATATTTTTAATCACGACCTGAAATACCTGGATTTAAGCCGCGTTGACGCGGTACTTATTGACACGCTGCCCGTCGATCCCCTGCTGTTCCCCGACGAGGAACACCACGACCTGATAAAAGATTACAAAACGCAGGAAAACTCAGAAAACGACCCCGTGGAAGACTCCGAAGAAACAAAAGCAAAGTTTGTCTCTCAGGTAAAAAAATTTGCATCTCTGCCCGAAGAAGTCAGATCTATATACAGCTCGCTTTTGGCAAATTACCTGAAAGACACTGCGTACAATGCAAAAGAAAAAATTTTTTACGGCTTTTTTGCGTACAACAATTCTCTGGCAATTAAGTCAAAAAAAGAAGTAATTAATCTTATAAAATCGCAATTATCCCCCGACATATGCCTGAACGAACAGACCGACGGCGTTATTTACGGCTATACAGAAAAACGCCCCGCGGAACTCGCCTACGCCTTTTCGGCCATGTACGAAAAAGTAAACACTCTTTCCCTCTGGATTAAGTTTAATGACGACAAAGGCGGGAACTATCCCGAAACGGTGAACGTTATAAATTCTTTGAAGAGAAGCTACTGCGCCGACAAATTATGCCCGTACTGCGGCAGACTGCACAAATTGATATACGAAAGTCTGTCCTTAGAACAACAGGAAATTTTAACAAAAAATGACGGCGATATTGTAATCGCCGCCGGCCCCGGCAGCGGAAAAACCACGGCGCTTGTAAACGAGCTCGCTAAAATTATACTTTTTGACAGGGTTGACCCCGAAGACGTTATGCTCATCTCTTTTACAAGGAGCGCCGTCTCTGAGTTCAAGAAAAGGGCTATCGCCCTCTTAAATAATTTCGTAGAAAATATTGACGACATAGAGATAACCACCTTCCACACTCTGTGTCTTAAAATCATACAGTCGGATAACTACGGCGAGGATTTAAGGGCGTGCGAAGAGGCCGCTCTGGAAAAATTGCAGGCCGACCGACAAATTATAAAGCAGAAGATTATACTTTTAGACGAAGTTCAGGATTTAAACAATACGGAAATTGAGATAATGAGCGTGTTATCTTCCGGCAGACGGATTATCGCCGTAGGCGACGACGACCAGGCTATATACACCTGGAGGCAAAATTCCTGCGCGGACAGCATATCAAAAATTATGGATATCTGCAAAGTTGCCTCACCCGTAATGCTGTCCAACAATTACAGAAGTTCTCTGCCGATAATAAATTTCGCGAACAGTTTCAGAGAAAAACTTGCAAAAATCCAGACGAAAAAGCTAAGCTGCATGTCTGACAGCACGGGCGTGTGCGAGATCGTCTGCCACTGCCCCGCGATATATGACGACAAAAAAATACAGTTTGACGAAGCCGTAATACAGGATATTTCAGACAGAAAAAACAGCGGCGCTTTGACAGGCGCCACCGCCATCCTTACGTACGAAAACAGAGACGCCAACAGAATATGGTATGAACTTAAAGAAAAGAACATCGAAGCGACGCTAGTTAAAAACAAAAACGAAGGATATATAAAAATATACGATTTAATAGAGATACAATACTTTTTGAACTTATTAAGGCGGGCCGCGGCAAACAAAGAAAATTCTTATATACCTGAAAAAATATGGACCGACGCAAAACGTACCCTCGCAGAAAAGTTTTCGGAAGATGTAAATATAGAGGAATGCCTCGCAGTGATAGAACAATTTGAACAGGCCAACACAAAACTGCGGCTGCGCGACTTTATCTATTACCTGAAAGATATGAACGTAAACGAATTACAGAAAAGAAGCGAAATAACCGTATCTACCATCCATAAGACAAAGGGAACGGAATACGACAACGTCTATATTTTGCTGTACGACAACAACTCTTACGAAAAATATAAAGAGGACAAAAAACAAAACAGCATAAGTCAATTAAATTACCTTAAAGCCGTTTATGTGGCCATAACCAGGGCGAAGACATTCCTGCAAATACACTGTACAAAGGATTCGGCGAAAATTTTTAAGGGCATAAAGGACGTAAAAAGAAAAAAGGACAGAAAACGCTACAAAAACGCCGAATACATAGAAGAAATTTATTTGCAGCTTACTCCTAAAGATATAAATTTAGGACTGTATATACCTGGAGTATATTCGGATGATGTATACAGACAAGGACGTCACGAAAACTTTGCGGAATTTATAGATTTTGTGAAAAATCTTAAAACCAACGCAAAATTAGAGTTAGACGGGATATCTGTATGCGACAAAACGACGGGCAGAACGATCGCAGAGCTTTCAAACATTGTAGGCAACGAAAGAAACAAGGGCCTGAGAAAGATAAACGACATGATTGACGAAGGCTATTTTGTCGACCATATTACGCTGAGATATATTATGCTCTGGAAAGACAAAAATGAAAATTCAAAAATGGACGAGCCTACCCCTATCCCCCTCCCCGAAATTTGTTTTAAAAAGGGGAAAGTCTGAATTATCTGTGATAAAATTGTTTGACATATCGTTTATATTTTGATAAAATAAACAGGCTGTATATAAAAC
>JAJPXK010000025.1:2809-7391 GCA_021205485.1 Clostridia bacterium
GAATAGCGATTGCTCGCCTACGGTGCAATCGCGCCAAACCGTGTAACGGTTTTCTAAACAACTTAATATATGGAGAGATGGCAGAGCGGTCGAATGCGGCGGTCTTGAAAACCGTTGAAGTGAAAGCTTCCGGGGGTTCGAATCCCTCTCTCTCCGCCATTTACGCAGTGCAAGCAAGACTTGCACTGCTCTTTTTTTGCGTAGAGCGAGGGAGAACGAAAAAAGTTTTTAGTATTTGCCCCCATAATATGCCTTAATCAATAGGCTTTTGGCTTTAAATTTCTGTACACGCAGAAAAAAGATAAACCGACTGTTAAAACTGCTACGACAAACAAAATTAAAGTGTATAGCCAGGGGTACGCCATTAAATTTATGCTTATAATAAAGTTTCCGTTTAAAATAAAGCCGCTTGAGGGAATGTTGACCGTTATAAGCATTACAACAAACATTATCGCAAAACTTACCGCTATACCTATGTATTTGCGGAAAGATTTTAAATTGAGCGACGCTGTTATCATAGAATAGAGCATTATAAACACAAGCCAGATAGAAAGTTCTGACCACACATACGTTGAGGTGTAAAACTCATCTTCCAAATAATATTCAAGGTCGTTCATTCCGTACATAATCTGTTGCGACAAGAGAATGATGCCTACACAAATTAACGAGAAAACCGTCAACGCGATAAAAAATATCACGGCGTCTATCAAGGGATATAAAAACGCGTACGCCGCGCGGCGTTTTGTAGTGAGCGGCAAGGTTGAAGCGAGGTTAGGTTTTGTGTAGTAGCTTGTGTTTGTATAAATAAATATCGCCACTGCAAGCAGCAGTAAGTACATAAAAAAACCTGAGTCTGTTAAACTATCGTTTAAAAAACTGTATTGGCGGTTTAACAAAATTATGGCGACGTAAACGGCAATGCAAGGCGCAACGCCAATCCTTATGGAATTAAGCCTTAACGCCAGTTTATAGTTTAAATAATCTTTAAAAAATCTCATTTCAGCGCCTCAATATGCTCCTTCCTCAATGTACTTCCATTCGGCTAAACTGCCGTCTTTATTGTACAGCAAGCCGTCTTGCGAGTAGAAATTTTTGTTGTCTTCTGAACATACGAAATAGTATTCGGGCTGTATATAGATAACCTCTTTATCGCCTGTTACATACAGCGCTCCGTCATAGCTTACAGAGCACAAAGTTAGTATATTGCCCCCGATATATACCGTAAATACCACCGTCTGCCTGTCGGCAATTACAATTTCGGCATCATAGCCGTTTTGCTCGTAATACTCGTCGTAGTCAAGCATCGAATAGCCGTTGCACGGACCCGAAAGAGATACGTAAAAATAATTGTAATAGGGCGACGGCGAAAAGCCGAGCTGTGTTATAGGGTGGCCCTGATAGCTGTCGGGAATGATAATCGTAGTTTCATTCCCGTCGCCTTCATATGTATAGCAGCCTGCGCCGTAAATATTGGCGGCGCCGCTTTTGATGATCGTCAGGTTGCCATCCACGTAATAACTTAAAGTAGAACAGCCGCTGAAAGCCAAAGCGGCGCATACCGTCGCAAGGCATAGCGTTACAACTATAGTTTTAATTTTGATTTTCATTTTATCTCCTTTAACGATTGAAACAATCGTCGGCGTTTCGACGTTTTTAGGGGCTTTGTAATTTCCCTCATCCGTCAACTTCGTTGACACCTTCCCCCGAGGGAAGGCTTATTTTGTTAATATCTTCCCCCTGATGGAAGGCTTTATCAGGCATTTTTAAAAATCTTTTGGTTTATATGTTTTATACACAAAAAATATTGACGCGGCGAGGATGGCGAGCGATATTACGCCCGAGATTAATACAAATATCCAGCCTGAGGGCATTACGCCGAACGAGTTATAAAAACTATAACTTACGCCCTCGCTTTCGGTTAAAAGTATAGGAATTTCCGTCCATACAACAAGAACAACGGCCTGAGCGATAAGGGGTATCCACCACTTCCCCTGCATATGCGAAACTATCTGGCTTAACGAATAGGCGGCGACAAAGCGGAAAAATACAGCAAGTTCTCCCGATAAAATATATGTATTAAAGCTTTCGGTACTTTCAAAGACGAAGGGATTTTCGCCTGAAATTATCCATACTATAATCCCGAAAGCAGACCATACCGCTATGCAGATTAAAATCCACGCTATAAAACATAATACGGATAAAACAATCGGCAGTACGTAGGCGTAGGCCGTTCTTCTTACAGCTTTTACAGGCAGAACCGACCTTAAATCAATGTAACCTTTTTTTGTCGGCGAAATTGATATGACGCAAAAACAGGATACAAGCATAAATATTTCGCCCGATAAAAGCGAAACCGTAACCGAATCGGTTGACGATGTTCTTCCGCCTATAAGCGCCACAAAAAGCACAACCGCCATTGTGGCGATAATTTTTTTATTATTGCTTTTGGACGCAGACGAACGTATATAATTGTACGCTTTTGATATAAACATATCCTCTCCTTTTTAAATTGGCGCCGCAGTATGCCTTAACTAACGGCTGTATTCTCTCGATTGCTAACCTTTTTACCGCAATTTATAGATAATGAACGCAATGATCGCGAGGGCAATTATCGCCCCGACGAGCGCAAGTATCGCCATAATGTTACCTCTTTGTTTTGTTGTGTTTAAACCCCTCAGTCGGCTTCCGCCGCCAGCTCTACTATGTATGCTACGCTACCCTAATAGGGGAGCCTTTTGTTGTTGTGTTTTTTTGCCGGTCGCGAGCCGCTGACGCTATCTGCACCATATTATAGAACTTTTTATAATGCGGTGTGCAGAGTGTCGCTTCGCTCGCACGCGAGATCCTTCGACTTCGCTCAGGATGACAGGTGAGTAGTTGTTCCTCTCAGCTCAGGATGACAGGTGAGTAGTTGTTCCCTCCGCTCAGGATGACAGCCCTGCTGGCTGTACAGACGGCACCGCCGTCTGTCATTCTGAGTGAAGCGTCAGCGTAATCGAAGAATCTACTATCTTATTATTTAAAAATCTTCGAAGGGTGTATCGGGGTCGGGAGAAGGGCTTTGCACAGAATCGTCGTCAAAGACGCAGTCAATTCCGCTTAATACTTCGGAAGACGAATATGCTGTGTGAAGGAAAATTTCCTCTACCGTAGGAATTTTTACCTGCACGTTTTTCCAGCGTTCGTCCAGCTCCTTTGTAAGGAACGTATATCCGAACATACCCTGCTTTAAGCCTATCGCAACCTTTCTCATATCGTCGGTTATATCCGCCGTCTGCACAAGCCTGTAATTTTCGGTAAGCGTAACCTTGTCTTCGTCGAGTATCACCCTGCCGTCCTCTATCATTACGATATAGTCGGCGATTTTATCCAGATCTTCGGTTATATGCGTAGAAAACAGCACGGTGTGGCTTTCGTCAAGCATATACTCCTGAATGAGAGAGATAATTTCTGCCCTGTCGGCGGGGTCTATGCCCGCGGTAGGCTCGTCTAAAATCAAGGTATCTCCGTTCTGGCAGAGGGCGAGTATCAGGCAGAGCTTTCGCGCCATGCCGAGTGAATATTTGCTTACCTTTCTGTCTTCGGGCAAGTGAAATTTTTGCATCAGTTCATGGTAACGCCTGCGGTCAAATTTCGGGTAAAAGCTCGCGTAAATTTTTTCTAACCGCTTAGGCTTTAACGTAAGGGAAAAATGAGGCTTGTCGAACACGCAGGCGAGGTTTGCCATTATGCCCGCCTCGTCTTCGGAAAATTTTTTGCCGTTATATAAAATTCTGCCCGAAACGGCGTCCTGCTGACGCATTATCGTCTTTATAAGGGTGGTTTTGCCCGCCCCGTTTCTGCCTATAAGGCCTGTAACGCACCCGCTTTTGATATTCAGGTTGATGTCTTTCAAGGCAAATCTGCCTAAATCCACGTTTAACCCGCTTATTTCCAGTCCGTCCATAAAATTTACTCCTCCATAATTCTTTCAAATATTTTTAAAGCCTGTTCCTTTGTTATGCCATGCTTTTTAGCGTATATTCCCGCCTGCAGCAACATATTTTCCAGCGTCTGCAGGTTTGCCTCCAAAAGTTTATCGTCCTTTATCTCCGCCACAAAGACGCCCTTGCCTGCGACCGAATACAAAAATCCCTCGCCGCACAAGTCGTCATACGCCCGTTTGGCCGTTATAATGCCGATATTCAGCTCTTTGGCGAGCGTGCGTATCGACGGTAGCATCGTGTGAGGGGATATCTCCCCCTGCGCTATCTGCCGTTTTATCTGTATTTTTATCTGTTCGTAGATAGGAATTTTGCTTTCCGCCGACAATAATATCTTCATTCTGTACCCTTACAAGTGTTATCACTGTAATTATACAATAGATACAGTTGTTTGTCAACAGATTTGAGCAAAAATTATAAAAAATGTAAATACCGTGATTTTTTATGATAAATATGTGACAAAATTCGGCAAAACACTTTGAAATGCCTGGATTATGTGTTAAAATATCGGCGTAAGGATTACCTTATTAATAAATATACTGGGGAATTTTATGGTAATTCTGCTTATCATTGTAGCGATCGCCGTAGTTCTCGAAATA